>NZ_PIJG01000035.1:0-39124 GCF_002809955.1 Geobacillus sp. Manikaran-105 | reverse complement strand
TGCAAAATCCGAAATAATTCACAAAAATTTTGCACATTATTTCGGAATCCGTCTGAAATAATTTGAAAAAGGGGTTCCGAAATAATGTGCTAATTTACAGAAATGTCGTGAGTTATTCGTTATTTATCCATCCTAATAAAAAAACTCGGGTAGCATTCCTAAAATAGCTACCCTGCTTTTGTATTTGGGGATTACTATCAACTATGCAGTACCCCAATATCGAAATTCAAATGATAGTGTTCAATTCCTAAATCATTTAAATATCCAATCACATATTGCTTTAGACTTTCTGCTTCTCGATATAATTCCTCCACACTTACACAATGGGAAAGGACATCATTCATAATATAGAGATAGTAGTTTTTTTCGTCCTCTGTTATTTCATCATTACGGTCTATTTTAAATAGTAATTCCTCTACTGCATCCCGATCGATTTTGTCTTTTGGTATCACTACCTCACATCCATGGACAACTAAATGACTACTCTCATGCTCAAAAGCAGCAGGTGTATCGGGTGGAAATACCATTGTTATAGTCTCTCCTGGATAAAGTTTTTGGCTGATTTTCTTCATTTTATTTCAACTCCTTTAATCTTTTGCCTCTTACTTTATCAGAGAGGTTATAATATATCCAATCCCATTTCCGACGATTTTTAGCGATTTTAGGCTGTTTTAGGCGATTTTACGTAAACGGTTTTTCTAGTGGATTTCCAGCCCAAAAATTTTTCAGAGATTTTTTCCCCTGAAATATGAGCGCTTATTTATAGCAATTTTTGGGTGATTTTAAGTTAAATCTCATTTTTTCTTCGAATTTCTCCGTTTTTCTCGATTTTTACATATTTTTCTTTTTTCACTTAAGATACAAGGGAACCTGCCTCACTTACTCCCAGCTAGCTTTCTCTAAATAGCGAATGTAGTTTTGCAGTAAGTTGCGATCCCCACAGTCCGGAATTCGGCGCAAAGCAGCTTCGATATCCCTTTTGTTGATCTCAATCTCTTCCTCGACCACTTCCTCCAACAACATTTGAACAAGCTCATCTTCACTGAGCATTTCACCATAGCTATCTAATCCATAGCTGTATTCCCGGTAGTATGGTACGCCGTCAATGATAATGCGGTGATATTTTGCCATTTTCCCTTCCCCTTCCACTTGGTCTAGCCGTGATATTTTCGGACGAAAATCCACCAATCTCAGACATATAACTTGCAGGCGATTTGCTCGCCGTCCTTTATCCACACTTCGTACAGCATTTTCCTTGTCTCCTCATCGATAACCACTCCGGCAATCCACTCGTACCCTTCTTTGTCCACGTACATAAGCGCTTCCAAAAGCATCGGATTCGGTAGCTTCTCTAGGTGCGCTGCGGGAACAAGCAAATTGTCAATCTCGTCATGATAAAACTCATACGCCTCGTAGCTCACTTCGTCACGCGGCACTTCCATATGGAACTCGCTTTTCATCTTCTCAACGAACCAGTCAATATGCGGCATGTCCTCACCTCCTTTCAAATGTAGCCTTTTTCTTTTAGCGACACGAACCGTTCTTCGCAAACGATAAGATCGTCCAGCAATTCAATGCCAACGATTCTTCCTGCTTCCACTAGCCTTTTTGTCACTTCAATATCTTCCCTTGAAGGAGTCGGGTCAGACGATGGATGATTGTGAGCTACAATAATCGAAGCGGAGTTCGACAGAATCGCTGGCTTGAACACCTCCCTTGGATGCACGATGCTTGAGTTGAGACTGCCTACGTGGCAAATGTTAATGGCAGTCGGTTGATTTTTCGTGTCTAGGCAAACAACAACAAACAGCTCACGATCGGCTTCAATGAGGAATGGCTTTACAACTTGTATGCGTCCTCTGGTGATTTGATTTGTCGCTCTTTGTACAGCACGCTCGATTCACGAACGAGCTTTAGGCTGACAATGTTGACGCGTTTCGCTGGCTGCTTGGCAGACACCTCCCTTTCCAGCAACTCTAGCTCCTGGTGGTTGATTGTTTGATGCTTACTCATCCTTTTTCCTCCTAAACAAAAATAGCCCCTATTCTCGGAAAGGAGAATAAAGGCTTTAGCCATGGATTCAAAAATATAATATATCCTTGAAATTTCATTCAACACGGATTTGAACACAATAAAAGACAGAGAGTCAAACTATGACTCTCTGTCTCGGAAGTGACAGGCACCGCACTCATTAATAGCGTACAGTTGGAGCAGCAGCACCATCAGCTTTAGCATCAACTAGAGTAATTGTAGAACTTGTTACGCTTGATGCATCATCATCAAAACGTACATCGTTAGCTTTAATTGCATTTAATAAGTTTTTAGCTGTTTCATTAACATCTTGACCGATTACAAATTGTGTACCTGCACCTGGTTTGCTAGTTGCTGTATAAGTAATACCATTAACAGTAATTTGCTCACCTTCAACTAGCTGACGAAGAAGAGTGAATTTGTATTGACCTTTAGTAGCTGTCACTGCATCTACTCCACCTGCTAATTGAAGAGATGCAGTAGAGATAGATTTACCAGTTACATTCGTCCAATTTGAATCAGCATCAACGAAAGAAACCTTAGTAAAGTCTTTGCCATCTACTTGACCTAATGCTTTAATAGCAGCATCAATTTTATCAGCAGCGTTAGCATCAATTTTATCAGCAGCGTTATTAGCCGCATCAGTATTAGCCAGTTTAACTGTTACTACTTTATTAGCGTAAGTTACACTTAAGTTGTCAGAATTGTTTTGTTCAAATTTAAATGTTACATCTGCAAATTGAGATGGTTTGCCTTCTTTAGCAACTCTTAATTCAGCATCTTTTCCGTCTACTGTTACTTGAGCAACAGCGTCACTTCCTGTAACTGCAGCTAAGTTAGATTGTACAGTATAAAGCTTACTTACTGGAGCTTTTAAAAGATTTGTGAAATTGATTGCCGCAATTTTAGTTCCATCAGTGAAAGTTAAAGCATCTGCTGCAATTGTAATATCAGTCGGTAATGAATTAGGAGTGTCAAGTTTAAATACTAAAGTATTAGTGTTGCCAACTGGAGCAACTAAATCAGCATCATTTACACCGAAATTGAAATCTGTATCCGCTACTGATGAAACATCTAATGTTTTATTGAACGTAATTGTTAGTGTATCAATATAATTGTTTACGTCTGCTGTTTCATCAGAAAGAACGGCTGAAACAATCCGACCTGCAACTGGCGCAATATTACCAGAAATTTGACCAGATTTTGAACTGCTATCAGCATTGTGTAAACGGTAAGTATCACCATCTACTTTAATACGGTCGTTTACACTGATAGCTTTTTCAAAACCATCAGTATTTGTTTCTGTTAAGTTGTTGAATGACGCATCATTTCCAACATAGTAAGTTTTAACTGCATTCTTGTCGCTAGCGTATTCAACATAGTGGAATTTACCATTGTCATCCTTAATTACTACATAACCATACTTGCCATTATTATCAGTTGTATTGTAACCAACCACAGTACCAACTACTGTTGAAGGAGCTGCAGATGCTTCAACGAATTCTACCTCTTTAGCTGCACCTGTTAAGTATAGGTTTTCGTTCGTTACAGCAGAGATACCAACACTTACTTTACCTGCTCCACGAGATGATACAAATAATGTTGCAGACTTGCTTCCAGGTGTACCTTTTACTGTTACACTGTTACCAGCTGCAATTGTTACAGGTTGTGGAGAAACAGCACCAGATAAATCTAATGTTACTTCCTTATTACCTGTGTTTGTAATAGTATAAGTTACTTGTTGCAATGTACCGTAATTTACAGGTTTGCCACTTTGATCTAGTAATTCAGCAACAAACTTAGGTTTGTCAGTAGCATGACCTGCTACATAAACACCTGCACGATAAGTATCATCCACATAGTAATCTAAAGATTTTACAACTTCATCACGGAATGTTACAGAACCTGCAAGTTGTTGTGGCTCACCAGATTCTTTCACATATTGTTTAGCATCAGGTGTATTTTGGTCAATCCATACAACCGGAGTTGCTGTAACATTTACTTTTGTTCCTGATACGATGAATTTAGCTTTTCCGTCTTTATCAAGTTTTAAAGTTTTAACTTCACCATTTACCGCATCGAATGGGAAGTCTTTGTGTGCTTTGATTGTTACACCTGGTGCATCTGTTGAAAGCGAATCATCGATGTTCTCATTTAAGGCAACGTTGATTGTTCCACCAGCCCAAGGTTTTCCTTCTTTATCTTTAACTGTTACTTCGTAAGTGTAATCTTTACCAACTACACCTTCAAAAGAAGTTGATTTGTCAAACGTGATAGAGTAACCAGTTTGAGCACCAACGAACTCTACTGAAGGAGCAGCTACTCGTAATTCACGAGCATCTAAACGATCGTTTTTGTTGCCAGCTAATGCAACATCTTTAAGGGCTGCTTCATCACTGTCAATGAACACGATTGGAGTTACTTTTGTATTTGCTCCAGTTACAGTGAATCCAGCTTTACCTTCGTTATCAGTTGTAATAGTTAAGTATTTTTGACCAGTAGCTGATTGGTAAGGTGTTGCTGTATTTTCAGTAGTAGGGTCCGTTACAACTGCTTTAGAGTCGTTAGCTGTTGTATCATCAATATTTTCAGCAAATGTTACGTTTAACTTAACACCTTTAATACCTTTACCTGTTTTAGGGTCTTTAAGCTCAACTGTGTAATATTTTGCAGTACCGTTGTTTAGAACGTTAGAATCTGTTGTGCTCTTAACAGTAAGGATGTTGTCTACACCCCAGTATACGTTCGCGATATCACGAGTTGCAGGAGCACCTGTTGGATATACAGAAACTGTGTCTACACCAGCTGCGTATTGAGTATAAGTATACTCTGCGATACCGTCTGCGTTTGTATAAACTTCTACGACTTTATCTTCGTTCAAGCTTCCAGTTGGAGCATCAATGTTGAATGTTACAGGTACACCAGCTTCTTTTTTGCCAATGTTAGCTTTTAATGTTACTTCTTTACCAACTTTGGATTGAACAGAAGCTGATTCAAGTGTAATTGTTGTTGGAACGTACGCAGAGATACCTTTAAATTTACCTAATTCTTCGCCATTAAGTTTAACAACGTATTCTTTACCGCCTTCTTGTTGAGAAGTTGTCAATACGACAACGTTGTTAGTTTTTTGTTTTAATACAGCGTTTTTCACTTCAAGACCATCGATAGAGAAGTGAAGTGCTTTTACGTCATCGATTGCTTCTTTGAATGTTACTTCAACAGTTGTATTGTTAATCGCTTTTACACTTTCAACCTTCAATGCCGCTTCATACGCCTTATTGGCGTCTTGTGCTGCTTTTTGCAGTTCAGCTTTGAACGCATCGGTTACTTTCGATACGTATTGGTTGACTTGGTCAAGCGCGGCTTTCGCTTTGTCCAAGTTGCCGGCTTTGACAGCGTCTTGCGCTTCACGCGCTTTCATGGCAACGGTGATGTCGTAGATCAAGCTGTCGCGCAGTTTTTGCGCTTCGGCTTTGAATTGCGAGCGAAGCAGTTCGCGCGTCGATTGGCCGTAGACGCGGTCGAGAATGACCGTGCGCGTTTTGAGCTCGTACGAAATTTTGTGGTAGAGCTCTTCTGCTTTTTTCAGATCTTTCGCATCGACGGCTGCTTTGAGTTCTTGGCGCATTTTGTCTAATTTTGTCGCATAGTTGTAAGCGTCGATGTACGTAGCCACGCGCGCTTCGCCCGATTTCGGGTTGGCTTTGAATACATACGTTTCGTATGTAGCTTGCAAGTCAGCCAAATACGCGTCTTTTTTCGCGCCGCCGGCTTTGTTCACGACAGCAACCGCGTTTTCATACGCTTTTTTCGCTTTGTTGTAGGCGGCGTATACGTCGCTGATGTTCGGGAGTTTGCCCGTTTCCGTTACCGTGTGGCTGTACGCATAATACGCTGCTTTAAATTGCGCTTTCGCTTGGCTCACGACCGTCGCCACGTCCGTTGCTGCTTGGGAAGCGTGCGGGTTGGCGGCGACGAAAGCGCTCGCTGCTACAGCGCTGGCTGTGGCGAGTTTGACTGCTTTCTTTTTGTCCATAAAGCCTAAAATCCCCCTTCGTTTTTATGAAACTTTAAGACAATGATCCTAAACGGCTACCGTTTAGTAGATTCATTGCCTAAAAGGTGCTAACATGAACCAGGATCATCCTGTGTGTCCAGATGATAGACTTATTAGCAAGGCTATCATCCAGTGCTAGCACTTTCACATCATTCCTTAATGTTCTACGTCTCCTATAATAACACATTTTTCTTCTAAATTCTAGTCCTAAATACAAATTTTTTAGAGAATATGCCTTTGAAATTATTGCCATCGATGGCGACATTGATATGAATATGCCTGTAACAGAAATTTAGAACAATATTTTGGCAGTTTGATGGTTTTGGTTGGCAAACATTTTGCGCAAAAACATCAATCGTTTTTCTTCACCGTGACGTCCATCGGTTGGCCAAGCGTCATTTTGACGACGTCATAGCGGTCATTCAAGTACAAATCGAGAAAGCGGAACTGTCCTGCGAATTGTTCCGGGCTGTTCGTGATGGAAAATTGCAGCTGCATGGCGTAATCGCCGCTGTTGGCGAGCTGTTCGGCGATTTTTTCGATCTCTTCCTTCGGCACGTTGTACGCTTTTAAGTAAGAGATCGAGTCGGCGATCGCTTCGGCATTGTCGTTGAAATAAATGGAGAGTGTCACCGCGGCGCCGTCGATGCGGCCTTCAAGCGGCAATGACATATTTTGGCCGTATAAATACCAGCCGAACAGACGATTTCCTTTTTGCCGCTCAATGACGAACGGGACGGATTCATTTCCTGCCTGAAGAATGTATTGCCCTTTCAATGAGCGGGCGACAAGGGCGAGAAGTTCGTCTTTTGTGAACGGCACGTATTGGATGGCATCCCCTTGTTTGGCATACAGTCCGCCGCCGAGGCTGTAATAGACGGCGCCGCCTGCCCGTTTTTGGCTGTAGACGCGATACTCGCGCCCTTGTTTCACCGTCATGGCGGTCTGCCATGCCGCTCCGTTCAGGCGGTATAGAGGCGTGTCGCGCAAAATGACGACTTTGCCGATCATGCCTTGTTTCCATTGGACTTGCCCCCATTGGACGGCGGCGTCAACTGTTTGTCCATTTCCTCCGAGGGCGATGGCGGCGGCGAGGCAGATGGCGGCTGCCATTTGGGATGCATGTTTCATCTTCGTTTTCCTCCTCATTTTGGTCATCGTTGTCGTTCTATATAGATGCAATTTGAAGCTTTACCATTTGCAGCTTTTAGCGGGCGTTTGATCGACTGTCGGGCGACCGAACAACGCCGCTTCACAGACACATATATGAGTCTGTGAAGCAGGCGGTTGTTCGGTCCTCCGTCACGCCAAGGCGTGACGGAGGCAAGCCACAGGCTTGCCTGCGACAGTCGAAAAGGGATAAACCGCTTTTCCGTCAAGGATATGGTAAACTTCTTCGTTGCATCTATATAGCATGCTAAAAGAACCGCTTCGCCCCCAAGTACCGCTGTTTCCAATACGGTTGGTCGAGGCGGCTGATCGTCACGCTGGTCGAAGCGCCGCTATGGATGAACTGGCCGTTGCCGATATAGATGCCGGCATGCGATGGGCCGTTGGTGGTCGTGGCGAAAAAGACGATGTCGCCGACTTCCGGGGCGGAAACCGATGCGCCTGCATTCCACATCAAGGCGACGGTGCGCGGGATGGGGACGCCTTGTTGCTGGAACAGGTAGAAAATGAAGCCGCTGCAGTCAAATCCCTCTTCCGGCGCATCGCCGCCCCAAACGTATGGGGTTCCGAGCAGCTCAGCCGCATCGGCGACGAGTTCGATGACATCCACCTTCGTCGGGGGAGCTTGTCCAAGCAGACGCTCGTATGTTTCGCTGTCAACAACGCCGGTCATCGGGAGCTTGGCGTCTTGTTGGAAGCGGCGAACGGCGTCGGCGGTGGCAGTGCCGTAGTAGCCGGTGATGGCCGTGTAGAAGTAGCCGAGCTCTTTCAGCTTTGTCTGAATGCGCTTGACGTCTTCGCCGAGCGCGCCGATTGAGAGGCGAACCGCCAGGCGCTCGCGCTCGATCGGTGCAGGCGGGTTTGTTTTCGCTTTTACTGCGCTCGCAAGGAGGGCAGCGGTTTGGTTGTCGACCGCGCCGGTCACTGGCAGGCCGTTGTCGCGTTGAAAGCGGCGGATGGCGTCGGCGGTCAGCACCCCATAGTAGCCGGTGATGTCCGAATACGTAAAGTAGCCGAGTTGTTTGAGCTGTTGCTGCAGCTCGCGGACGTCGTCGCCGCGCGCCCCAACGGTCAGCGCCGCAGACGGTGAGGGCGAGGAACCTTCTTCTTTTTGCTTCAGCCGCTCAAGCGTCGCCCGGTCCGCCCGGCCGGTGGCGGGAAGCCCGTTCGCCCGTTGAAACTGCTTCACGGCATCGGCCGTCACCGCGCCGTAGTAGCCGGTGATTTGCGGATAGCGAAAATAGCCGAGCTGTTTCAGCCGGCGTTGCAAATCACTGACGGCCGCGCCGCGGGAACCGATGGCGAGCGTGTCGTTTGACGCAGGCGCGCTTTTGAGCTTCGCGTAGGTGGCGTCATCGACGATGCCGGTGGCTGGCAAGTTCATCGCCCGTTGGAACGCTTTGACCGCTTCTTCGGTAATGGCGCCAAAGTAGCCGGTCGCTTGCGGATACGTGAAAAAGCCTTTTTCTTTCAAGCGCTGCTGGAGCTGTTTGATTTCAGGAGAACTCATGCCTTTCTTCCATTCCGCCGCTTGGCTCTCGTCCGGCGCGAGAAAAAAGGCAGAAGCCATGGCAGCGGCGAAAACAACGTGATTCGGTTTCACGGATGCGCCCTCTCCCTTCGCCGTCTGTTTCGTTTTTCATCTTTCATTGAGGCCTCATGCGGGATAGTTCCTCAGGCCGGCTTGACGTCCCGCAGCCAAAAATAGTAATGTTCTATATTTTCAGTATAACGGACGAAAGCCATGAAAGGAAACGATTTTTTTTATTGGAAGAAGGAAGAAGTTTATGCGCCAGAACGGGGCGTGCTTCGCTTCGGAGGCGACGGATACGTGAACAAATACGACACGCGTCGATCATCGACAAGGTAAATCGACTGCAGCACTTCATAAATGAGCTGTTTTTCCATCGCCAGCCATTCGTCAGCGCGGATCGGGATGTATTTTTGCCTCGGTTCGTTCCACTCGTAGAGGGCGACGGTAAACTTTTTTTGGCGAAGGTCGAGCTTGACGATAAACATGTACAACTGGCTCGTGCATTTAAACACAAAATAGAGCTGAGCTTCGGACGAGCACGTGATCGTGCGAAACAGCGCCTCGCCTTCAGACGAAAATCGCATCCGTCCACCTTCGTTTTTCAGCGAGCGCAGCGAATCAGTGAAACTGGCCGGGGCGATCGTTTTCAGCCGCACGGAAAACGGATTTTTCATTTCCTTAATATAGATGTGGTACATTTTTTGGGCGTGTTTCTCCCCGTTTCGTTCACAAATGACAAAATCGGCAAGATAGATGTTCACCTTGACCCCCTCTTTTTAGTTCGTAATTTCCTATTTTTAACTAATTGTACTATGTCCTTCCTGGACAAAAAAGATGCCGAACGACGAAATCACGGACAAATCTGTTCTGATTTAGAAACAAAGATAGAAATGAGCGAAAAAGGAACAACCATTGACTCCATGCTTTTCTATCTTTAAAGAGTAATGATGAAAAGCGTGGTGACGAACGATGACAAACTTGGGGGAGATGCTCAAACAACTGCGAAAACAACGGCGCTGGACACAGGAAGAGCTGGCCGAGCAGCTGAACGTGTCGCGTTCGCAAATCAGCAAATGGGAAAACGGCAGCCTGCTTCCTGACATTCAATCGCTCGAAAAGCTATGCCATTTGTTTAACGTCAGCGCTGATTTTTTACTCGGCAGCGAACTCGGACAGCGGGAAGTGCTGCGGGAAGTGAAGCGGCTGTATGGGGAAACGGAAATGGGTGAAAAGACGCTCGCTGTCGTCGATTATGTGCTGCGAAACCGCGAGATCAGCGACGCGGTGTACACGTTGGCGAAATTGCCGGAGAAAAAACGAAAACATGTCGAAACGATGCTGATCACGATCATTAAAGAGTGCGCCGAAGCCCTCGGCTGACTCCCGCCCTTCGACAAAAAAAGCGCTAACATCGGCTGCTAGCGCCATCGTTGGGGAGTCTTGCGAGGACACGTTCTTTCTCTTGGGGATTCGTTAAGAAAGGAATGAATGGGGAAACAAATCATCAAAACGGGAGAAAGGGAACGGATTCAGTGGCCCTTTACGGAAGTTGCGAATCCGTTTAGACGTGCTCCGGCCATTCCCGTGTTTTGCCGGAGTGGAGAAATTTTACCGAATCCGCGACGACCTCGGTCACATAGACGCGTTGGCCGTCCTTATTATCGTAGCGGCGCGTCTGAATTCTTCCCGTCACCGCCACCATCGATCCTTTCCGGCAGTAATTGGCGGTATGTTCCGCTGTTTTCCGCCATAAGACGCATGGAACGAAATCGGCATCAATCCCTCCTTCCGCGTTGCGGAAATTTCTCGCCACCGCCAAGGTGACGGTCGTCACGGCTGCTCCTTCGGCTGTGTAACGGAGCTCCGGGTCTTTCGTCAACCGCCCGACAAGCACCACTTGATTGACCATACGCCGGCGCATCCCTCCTTTCCATCCACCGCATCCTTATGATAAACGATCGCGTTTTTTGCCGTAAAACTGCGATTTTTGCATTTTTCTGCGCAATCTATAAGTACAATCCCCGGCAAATGCGGACAATGCGCCAGCAATAGCGCAGCAAAATGGCGTTTTTGTCATTTCGCAGCAAAATATGTGGATGGCTTTGGCGGAGACAGGCGCATCATCCTGTTTTTCTTCCCTTCGTTGGCTATGGTATAATCATGAATAGACAATCGTGATGAGGTGGGCGACCATGAAAACGTTCAAGCTTGTCGGGCTCTCGGTGATTGACGAGGGGATGCACCGCCGGGACATTCCGTTTATTGACGGCCTGATCATCAATAAGGAAGACGGGCAAAACCGCTGGCTCGTCGAGGCGTATTTGGATGATGAATACGAACCGGTATTTGCCGGATTGAAGGAGCGGACTGAGTTTCAGCTGCAAGTGACGATCACCAACCCGGGCAACGATCCGGCGAACATGCTTGTTGCCGTCCGTTCCATCACGAAAATGAACGGCCATATTAGCGTGCTAATGGAAGGGTTGATGATCCCGCGGCGGACTCATTTGGCTGAAATGGTATTGGCCGGCCTTGTTGAGAAAGGGTTGCAAGGCGAGGCGCTGCTCAAAGAATTCCGCCAGCAAATGGATGAGCGGCAAGGCGTGAGAGCGAGGGACGGACGGACATAATAAAAGGCTAGAGAGCGCGACTCTCTAGCCTTTTTGTATATCCATCGAGATCGGACGGCCATCAAACGTGGGCAGCGAAATCGACATGCACGAACGAAACCGGACAGTGTGGGCAGGTCGCCGATACGCGCCATTGACGCGCGACAGCTTTCATTCACTGACGCATCCCTCGCCAAAGCGAATGCTGTCCATGTCCATTGGCATGGACAGCTTACCATTCATTGTGAACGCGTTCCAGCGAAACGGTCTGAACCGGGCGGGCGGTGACGATGTAGCGCTTCGGGGCGCGGCCGATGAGACGGAACGGATAGCACGTCGTCACCGTCAACGTCGGACGTGCCTTGTTGACGAGAACGGTCCGATCATCGTCATCGACGATGCGGATGCGGACGATGCGATAATGAACAGCTGTGTCCGCCGCCCGGATGACGAGAGCATCACCGATCCCCAGTTCCCCAAGGCGGCGAAACACCGTGTCGCGATGCCCTGACAGCACGACATGCCCCTTTCCCCCCGGCCAAGCGCTGGCCGGGTAATGGCCGGCGCCGCGGCGCAGCTCTTGCTCGCGGACGCCTTCGTATACCGGGATCGCCACCCCGAGCTTCGGAATGACCAGCTCGCCAAGATGCGCCCCCAGCGGAGCAGCGGCTTGTTCAACCGGACGGCGGGACGCGTGGGCCGCTTCGGCTCCCGATGATGGAGACGAGTCCAAGGCAGGCAAGCGGACCGCCTCTTGATTCGCTGCTTTCCAGCCAACGATGTACCAATAGCCGTTCCAACCTGCTGTTGCCGCTCCGATGGCGACAGCGGCCGCGGCCGCCCAGCGGGCAGCTTTGCGTTTCCATCGATGCCGAGGCGCATCTTTTTTCCACACTGTCTGCTCCCTCTTCACAGCCGCTCACCCTTTAAGGCGCCCCGCCCGCCGGTAAAGGAGAGCTCCTGCGACAGCCAGCAGCAACCCGGCCGCCGCCTGCGGCAAATACGGCGACGCCGTATCCGGCAATTTTTCTCCTTGCATCATCCCCTTCATCTCAAGCGCCAGCAGCCCGGCTTCAATCCCTTTCTCCCCGGCGCGGACGATGTAGCCGGACGTCAACATGTCCCTTGTCATCGCGATATCGGCCATTTCTTCACCTTGGCGGTTATACAATTTCACGATCGTCTT
Source organism: Geobacillus sp. Manikaran-105 (assembly GCF_002809955.1). Taxonomy (NCBI): domain Bacteria; kingdom Bacillati; phylum Bacillota; class Bacilli; order Caryophanales; family Anoxybacillaceae; genus Geobacillus; species Geobacillus sp. Manikaran-105. The sequence goes on along the minus strand of NZ_PIJG01000035.1, from coordinate 26,537 downwards.
CGTATCGGCTGCAGCGGCCGCTGACGGCGTTATCTCCCGCCCGTTGACATAGTACTTGGCCTCAAGCTGCAGCAAACGAAGCGCTTTTTCCCAAAGGGCTCGCAGTTCGCGACGTTGCTCATCCGTCCACGGCCCCTCGGTCTGTTCAAACGGGCGCAGCTGCGCACGAAGCGCCGCCAGCTGCCCAGCCAATTGCGGGTCGTCAATCGAGGCGATATGGCGGGTGAAGGCGCGCACTTCCTGCTCCGTCATACCAAGCACCCCAAGCAAATCGTTCATTTGCTGCATGGCGGCGTTATGCTGTGAGTAAAAGCGGACGGCCCGGTCTAAGTCTTCAACAAATGTGTAGTCTTGCACCGTTTCGCCAAACTGGCCGAGCAGCGCCTCGAGCTCCTCGACCGTCAGCCCGTGCCGACGCAAAACGGCGTGAAACCGTTCGTCCGTCAGCGGTGTGCCAAGCCATTGCCTAAGTTCGTCCATCGTGCGGAAATCAGCGACCGTGAGCCCGTACCGGTCAAGATAGGCTAACAAATCGCCCATCGTCCAGCCGACGCTTTCGATATACTCCTCCAGTTCCGCGCGGTTGACCTCGGCCGAGGCGCCGCCCGGAAACAAGGCGATCACCGTCGCAAGAAACGCTGTCACTAGCCATGTTCTCATCGTCATGTTCTCCCTTCCGTTGCCGTTTTTGTACATTGGTAGTATTTTCCGAACTTCTTTTTCTTATGTATACAAAACGGCCATCGCCGGGAGAAATGAACCGGCCTTAAACGCGCGCCTTCTCCATAAAAAAGATGCCCAGGCATGAAAAGCACCTGGGCATCGCGCAGCTTTAGGAAGGCCGGCTGAGTGTCAGTTCTTGAAAGTAGGCGTTGTACAATGCGCGCACCGCCTCGTTGACGACGTCTTCTTTGACGCCGAACATCATGCTCACTTCGGACGATCCTTGGTTGATCATCTCTAAGTTGATGTTGGCATTGGCAAGCGCCGTCACCGCTTTGGCCGCCATCCCGACCGTTTTTTCCATCCCTTCGCCGACCACCATGATGAGCGCCAGTCCGTATTCCACATTGACTTCGTCGACCGCCAGCTCCTCGCGAATGCGGGCTAAAATGCGCTCTTCTTTTCCGTCAGCGAGCTGGCTCGCCCGCAAAATGATCGACATGTTGTCGATGCCGGATGGCGTATGTTCATATGAAATGCCTTCGTCTTCTAAAATTTGCAGCACGCGGCGGCCGAATCCGATTTCGCGGTTCATTAAATATTTGCTGATGTTGATGCTGCAAAAGCCAGTGTCGCTCGCAATGCCGGCGACCGGTTCCTCGATATGGTTGCGCTTGGCGACGATCCACGTGCCTGGAGCCGCCGGGTTGTTGGTGTTTTTGACGCAAACGGGAATGCCGGCGCGGTAGACGGGCTCCAGCGCCTCGTCATGGAAGACGGAAAAGCCGGAATACGACAGCTCGCGCATTTCCCGATACGTAATTTCCTTCAACTTGCGCGCATCAGCGACGATCGATGGGTTAACGCAATAAATCGAGTCGACATCGGTAAAGTTTTCATACACGTCGGCTTTCACGCCGGCGGCAACGATCGAGCCCGTAATATCCGACCCGCCGCGCGGGAACGTGACGATATGGCCCGATCGGGAATAGCCGAAAAATCCCGGGATTACGAGCACACCGCGGCGTTCACGAAGCTGCCGCAGCTTTTCATACGATTCCGGGAGCACTTGGGCGTTGCCTGGCTCATCAGTGACGATGATGCCGGCTTCCAGCGGGCTGACGTAGCTGGCCTCAAGCCCAAAATCTTGCAAATAAATCGCCATCAGCCTTGCGTTATGGTCCTCGCCGCTCGCTTTCATGGCGTCAAACAGGCGGGGCGGATCGTTCCGATAGGCGCTGATTTTGGATTGTAAGTCATCCACAAGTTCAGCTAAAAATCCATCTGCTTCCAACTCAAGTTCATCTACAATGTCGGCGTATCGTTTTGTGATTTCTTGCATCGTTTGTTCATACGGCTCATCCGCTGCCACCTGTTCGGCGAGGCGAATGAGCATATCCGTCACTTTCACATCATCTTTATACCGCTTTCCAGGAGCTGATACAACGACGATGCGGCGCTCAATATCCGAACTGACAATGTCGGCCACTTTGCGGAACTGTGCGGCGCTTGCCACCGAACTTCCACCAAATTTGGCTACTTTCATCTCCATGACCCTTTCTGTCGAAAGTCTCTATAATTGTTTATCATATCACATTTTTCCGCCCATGGAACTATTCATTTTTTAGAAATTTCCGCCAACGTCCCAAAACGCCGCCATCGCCGGCCATGACTCTTTTCAAAACATATAGATGCCATTTGAAGCTTTACCATTTGCCGCTTTTACCGAGCATTGGATCGACTGTCGAGCGACCGAACAACACCGCTTTCAGCCCCAGTATGGGTCTGTGAAGCGGATGGTTGTTCGGTCTTCCAAGCTACAGGCTTGCCCTCGACAGTCGAAAATGGACAAACCGCTTTTCCGTCAAGGATATGTTAAACTTCTTCGTTGCATCTATCAGATGCCGCTGCAACAGGCCCCCCGCCTTGACAAACGAATGACGGCTCAGCGCAGCGCCGTGTTCCCATCGTCCTTCGATTCTTTTTCCGCAAATCACTTCTCACGTTTGCGCCACATTGCCGCGGCGGACGTTCGCAATGCCTTCTTTGCAGACGCCATACGGCAGCCACGAGCAATGGCGGCAGAGGTGGTCCAAATCGTCCGGTTTTACGTTTTCCGCCGTCCGCCGGATCAATTCCGACTTCCAATACACCTTGCCCGCCTCAAGCCCTAAATGGCGGATCACGTTTCCGTCGAGCGAGCGGACATGAGCGTCGGAATTCGGCCCCGCCTCGCACGTCGTCTCTCCATGATGCGGACAGGCGAGGCACGCCTCATCAAGCGCCGCTACCACTTCAATCGGAAAATCATCCTTTTCATCACGGATGCGCTCGACGATCGCCCACATCTTCTCGACGAACGACGGACTGTAGCCCATGCCCCGAAACCCATGCACACAAAGCAAATGGTGGCCGCGCAGACGCAACGGCTTCATGCTCCTCTCTCCTTTCCTTCGTCTCGTTCGAGCATATGACAGGCGCGTGAAAATATGCCTGTCGCGCCGTTCTTTCATCTCTAAAATCATCATACGCCAACTGGTCCCTAGCAGCAATCATGAATTTGACCGGCGCCTTTCCAACTTCTTTTTCATTCAAGGATGGGGAGCAACATGGTACAATGAAAGCGGCAACTTCGCAACGAAAGGAATGGCGAATGATGACGAAAGACGAAGCGGCACGTTGGCTTTCCGTTTTGCTTCACGAACTGACCAAACCATGGCGAAAAGAAAAAATCCATTCCGATGTGCTCGAAATCATTATGAAACTGCGCATCCAGGCAGCGGATGACGAACGCTATATGAATAATTTGCTCAGCAACATCGCCTTCGCCGGCGAATCGGCGCATGCGTTAAAGCAAATTTGGAGCTACATGCTGCGTGAGCAAACGTTTCTATCGCCACAGACGATCGAGGCGATGCTAACGGACGCCCAGCAAGCGATCCGGCGCCGGCTGCCGGAGCTGACCGCCCGCTACGGCCGGCCATTTGAGCAAATCGACAACTTGATAGAGCGGAAACATCAGCTCGAGCGCTCCTATAGCGCGCTCCTTCTCTTTAACCGGATCGCTACCGATTTTTTGCTTGAGTTTGTCCGTGAAGAAAATGAATCAGCCGCCCGCGCATTTTTCGCCGCCGATCCAAACGAACTGCTCGAAGTGTTCCATCATCTTTGCAGCGTCTATGCGAGCCGCTGGATTGAGGGGCTGGAAGTCGACTGATGCCCCTCCCTGCTCCGGCGGCAGGGCGGCTCGTTTTCAGGTGAAGGTCGTTGAGGCTTTTCCATTTGACAATATTGTCCAGCCATGCTAACCTAATCATTGGGAGGAATTTTTTAAATATTCCTTCCATTGTAAGCGGATACAGAATCCATTGAAGGAGGAATCGGGGATGATCTACGCACAACCAGGCCAGCTAGGCGCGCTTGTTACATTTAAAAAGCGCTACGAAAACTTCATTGGCGGCAAATGGGTGCCGCCGGTCGACGGCGAATATTTTGAAAACATTACGCCGATCACCGGACAGCCGTATTGCGAAGTGCCGCGCTCGAAAGCGGCGGACATCGAACTGGCGCTTGACGCCGCCCATGCGGCCAAAGACGCATGGGGACGCACGTCTCCGGCAGAGCGCGCCCGTTTGCTGAACAAAATCGCCGATCGGATGGAAGAAAACTTAGAAATGCTCGCCGTTGCGGAAACATGGGAAAACGGCAAGCCAATCCGTGAGACGCTCGCGGCTGACATTCCGCTTGCCATCGACCATTTCCGCTATTTTGCCAGCTGCATCCGCGCGCAAGAAGGCACGATTTCGGAAATCGATCACGACACGGTCGCCTATCATTTCAAAGAACCGCTCGGCGTCGTCGGGCAAATCATCCCGTGGAACTTCCCGATTTTAATGGCGGCCTGGAAACTCGCGCCAGCGCTCGCGGCCGGCAACTGCGTCGTCTTGAAACCGGCGGAACAAACACCGACATCGATCCTCGTTCTCATCGAACTCATCGAAGATTTGCTTCCACCTGGCGTCGTCAACATCGTCAACGGCTTTGGCTTAGAAGCCGGCAAGCCGCTCGCCTCGAACCCGCGCGTGGCGAAAGTGGCGTTCACCGGTGAAACGACGACCGGACGGCTCATCATGCAATACGCCTCGCAAAACATCGTGCCGGTTACGCTTGAGCTTGGCGGCAAGTCCCCGAACATTTTCTTCGCTGATGTGATGGACAAAGACGATGACTTTCTTGATAAAGCGCTTGAAGGCTTTACGATGTTCGCCTTAAACCAAGGCGAAGTGTGCACATGCCCGTCGCGCGCCCTCATCCATGAGTCGATTTACGACGCCTTTATGGAACGGGCGCTTGAGCGCGTCAAGCAAATCAAGCAAGGCAATCCGCTCGATACGGAAACGATGATCGGCGCGCAAGCCTCCTCCGAACAGCTCGAGAAAATTTTGTCATACATCGACATCGGCAAACAGGAAGGCGCTGAGCTCTTGATCGGCGGCGAGCGGAACATGCTCGAAGGAGAACTCGCCGGCGGCTATTACGTCAAGCCGACCGTTTTCAAAGGGCATAACAAAATGCGTATTTTCCAAGAAGAAATTTTCGGCCCAGTGCTCGCAGTCACGACGTTTAAAGATCATGACGAAGCGCTTTCGATCGCCAATGAGACGCTGTACGGCCTTGGCGCCGGCGTCTGGACGCGCGACATCAACACCGCGTACCGCTTCGGCCGCGGCATCCAGGCTGGCCGCGTCTGGACGAACTGCTACCACGTCTATCCGGCCCATGCGGCGTTCGGCGGCTACAAAATGTCCGGCATCGGCCGCGAAACGCACAAAATGATGCTTGACCATTATCAACAAACGAAAAACTTGCTCGTCAGCTATTCGCCGAAAAAACTTGGCTTGTTCTGACATTGGTCCACCTGCTCTTCCACAGCAAAAGGCAGCGCCGACGCGTTGCCTTTTGCCCACTGTTGCATCCATTGCCGCCAAAACCACGCAAACGCCTTTTGATGATGGAATGGAAAACGACGCAACAACCGTTCCATTCGACGAATCCAGCAAAGCTGCTCTAGGGGCCTGTCTTTGGCCATGATGCGAAAGGAGGTGCATCCGATGCCTGATGAACCGAAAGTCATCGCCACCGAAGCAGCGTTAGAATTGATTGAAAAATTAAAGGCGAAATACGGTCCGCTCATGTTCCACCAATCCGGCGGCTGCTGCGACGGCAGCTCGCCGATGTGCTACCCGCTCGGCGAGTTGATCGTCGGCGATTCCGATGTTTTGCTTGGCGAAATCGGCGGCTGCCCGTTTTACATCGCTAAGGCGCAATACGAATATTGGAAGCATACGCAGCTCATCATTGACGTCGTCCCCGGGCGCGGCGGCATGTTTTCGCTCGAAGGTCCGGAAGGCGTCCGCTTTCTCACCCGCTCCCGCGTCTTCGGACAGAGCGCGGATGCGGGTGCAACGTAACCAGCCATCGCGAATCGTCACCGTGAAACCGCCATGCGCCGGGCATCACGTCGATGCGAAACCGCCTGGCGAAATGGGCCGCACGGAGCGAGCCGCCGGCTTCCATTGGCACCTCACCCCCGGATGCCTCATCGCTCCGGGGGAGTTTTGTTCGTCGCGGCAAAAAACGGCGGCCCGCCTTCTCGCTGAAAAGGCGCGGTCCGCCGTTTCCTTTTCTTCACTCGGTCTCTTTTGCCTGCTTCAACGGCTTCATCGCCTCAGCCCGATCGGACAAGGCGATCCGTTTCAAGCCGAACACCAAAAGCAAGCCCACCGCGATAAACGCGAGCCCGAACCAAAAGACCGCCTGCAGGGAATCGACAAGCGACTGCTTCAGCACCGGCACGAACATGTCGCGCAGCAGCGCTGGAATCTTGGCCATCGCTTCCGGACTGAGCAAGACGGAATACAAGCCTTGCGGGTCGGTATGGATCATATCGGCAAAGCGGTCGACAGCCCCTTTCGCCTGCGCCGGCAGCGCTTCAAGCTTTGGCATGAGCCGCTCGTCAAGCAAAGTGCTCGAACGATGATTCATGATGGCCCCGAGCACTGTCATGCCAAACGTCCCGCCGATCGAGCGGAAAAATTGGCTTGAAGACGTCACGACGCCAAGCTCCGATTTTGGAAAGCTTTCTTGCAGGGCGAGCGTCAAAATCGGCATCACGAGCCCTGTGCCAAGACCGAGAATGATCATATACATCGTCGCCGTCCATTTCGACGTCTCGACATCCATCGTGCCAAGCAAGCCAAACGCTGACAACATAATGGCCATGCCGACGATCAGCTGTGTTTTCACACCAATTCGGTAAACGAGTCGGCCGCCAACGACACTGCCGATAATCATCGTAATCATCATCGGTGTCATAATCGTTCCTGACTCTGTGGCACTTACCCCAACCACCCCTTGCATAAAAAACGGGACGAACATGATGGCTCCGAACATACCGACGCTCATGAAAAAGCCGATGCCGTTTAACAACGTAAACGTCCGGTTGCGGAAGAGCCAAAGCGGAATGATCGGCTCCTCCGCCCGTTTTTCCGCCCAAACAAACAAAGCGAAAAAGACAACCGCGGCCGCAAACAACGAAACGATTTGCCATGAGCCCCACGGATATCGGTCGCCGCCAAACGTCAACCCCAACAACAAGCTGACGACACCTGCCGTCAACGTCGCCATCCCGGCGATGTCAAATTTCACCGGCCCTTCGGCTTTATATTTGCTTAACCCCATCGCAATCAGCACCGTGGCGAGAATGCCGACCGGCAAGTTGATGTAAAACACCCAGCGCCAGTTCAAATGGTCGACGATAAAGCCGCCGATTTGCGGGCCCAGCACTGAAGCGAGACCGTACAGACCACCGAACACTCCTTGCCATTTCGCCCGCTCCTTGCCGGTGAACACGTCACCGATGACAATCATCGCCATCGGCATCATAATCCCGCCGCCCAGTCCTTGAATGCCGCGGTAAATGATGAGCTCGGTCATATCGTTCGCCATGCCGCAAAGCGCGGAGCCGGCCATAAAAATGATGAGTCCGCTCACATATACGATTCGACGCCCTAATACGTCGGCAAGCTTCCCGGCGATCGGCACGACCGCTGTCGACGTTAACATGTACGCCGTTGTCAGCCATGTCATCACGCCAAGCCCGCCGAGCTCCCCGACGATGCGCGGCATCGCGGTGCCAACGATCGTTCCGTCGAGCGCCGCAAACAACATGGCGATAATAAGTCCTGTAATGAGCAGCGGGCGATGCCGAATCGTGCTGGCCGGCGCTACTAATGCCTTTTCCATGTTCCTCTCTCCCATCCATTCAATTGTCGATATGTCTCAATTTCTTGACTGAGCGCGGCCAAGGCCTCCACAAGCGAAGGCGCTTGTTGATGACGCAAATATAAAAGCAGCGCCTCGACCAGATAGACGCGCGGCGGTTCATGGCGTTCGAGCAGCTCTTCCTCGAGCGCAGCCACCGCCTCAAGCACATCATCCATCTGCTTTGCGCCAAGTTCCTTTGCCGCCTCCCGGACGGCGGAAAACACCGAGGCCAGCCGTTCCCGTTGTCTCTGCCGCTCGCGCTCTTCCAGCTCCATCCATGGGGCTAGTGACTCCTTCGTCAACAGCGGACGTTCGCCTGCCGCAAAGCTGTCGACGATCGCATCGAAGCGGCGCATAAGGAAACGAGCGGCTTCTTCCGCGTTAAACATCTCTTGGTGAAAGAAAAAGTAAAACAAATATTGGCGCACGATGCCGTTCACCATCATGGCCGCATCATACACATACGGCCGAATCGCCTCTCCATACACTTCTTCAAGACGGGTGCAATACCATAAAAAAAGACGGCCGTGCTGACGGAACATATACCGCTCAATCTCCGGATTGACTTTTGGCAGCTGTTCCGACATAACCATATGCAAAAACTCCTTGTATTGGCGGACATGAGAAAAATGAGCAGCCAGCTGGCGGATGAACTGTTCTTTTTCCGTCCCGCCGCCGGCCGCTGCTGTCAAATCGGCCATCATGTTCTCACTGTAATGCTGCAACACCGCCAGCAACAGTTCCTCTTTTGAAGAAAAATGATGATAAAACGCTCCTTTGGAAATGCCCCATGCTTCCACCAAATCTTGGATCGATGTCGCATGATACCCTTTTTCCGCAAACAGCTTCATCGCAATTTCGATAAATTGAACGCGCCGTTCATCCATGGCACTGGTCCATCCCCTTCCCATTCGCCGCTTCCCATTGTGGATACGATGGCAACAACACGCGCGGCTTCACAAAATCGGCCCGCACCCCGCGCTGGCGCAGCCGTTCAATCAATTGCCGGATATCGACCATTGTCCTCGCCTCCATACACCTATGACCAAGAAGTCAACGATATTATAAACAACATTTATAAATTTATGCAACAAAAAAACGATGCTTCTTTGACCAATCAGTCAAAAAAATAAATATTTTTTTGAACGAACAGTCAAAGAGGCCGACCGCCAACAAAAAGCGGCCGCCCATGGCCTGACAAAGACCACAGACCGCCGTCCATTCCATTTATTCCATCGCCGCTGCCGCAAGCGCCAACGCGCCCGCGATGCCGGCGTTGTCGCCAAGCCCTGGAAGGACAATATACTCATCAATCCGTCGCAAAATCGCCTCATGCTCGACATACCCGTTGAGCAGTTCCTGCACATGGCGGCGCACAAGCGGCAACACGTGCGTCTGCTTCATGACGCCTCCGCCCGTGATCACTTTTTTCGGCGATAACACGAGAATGTAGTTGGCAATCGCTTGGGCAAGATAAAAGGCTTCCAACTCCCATACTTCATGGCGGTCCGCCAATTCCGCCCCCTTTTTCCCCCAGCGCCGCTCAATCGCCGGGCCGGACGCCATCCCTTCCAAGCAGTCGCCATGGTACGGGCATATGCCGGCAAACGCGTCATCCGGATGGCGGCGGACCAAGATATGCCCCATCTCCGGATGAAGCAGCCCATGCAACAGGCGGCCCTCGACGATTGCCCCAACACCTATGCCCGTTCCGACCGTTATGTACAGGCAGCTGTCAAGCCCTCGCGCCGCCCCCCAGCGCTGCTCGCCAAGCGCCGCCGCGTTGACATCCGTGTCAAAGCCGATCGGCACCGGAAAATGCCGCTTCATCGCGCCGACAAAGTCAAACTGCGCCCACGCCTGTTTCGGCGTGCTCGTAATATAGCCGTACGTTGGACTGTCCGGACGCAAATCGACCGGACCAAACGACCCGATGCCGATCGCCTCAATGCCATGCGGACGGAAAAATTCGATGACACGAGCCATCGTCTCCTCCGGCGCCGTCGTCGGAAACACCGCTCGTTCATGGATGTTCCCCTGTTCATCGCCGATGGCGCAGACAAATTTTGTGCCTCCGGCTTCAATGGCTCCCAAAATCATATGTACGCCTCTCTTTCTTCATCTGCTCTTTTCTTGTATCTATCTTACTAGAAAAAGGGAGAGGGCATCAATGACAAAAAGCCGCTGATCAGCGGCTTTTTGAAACATAGCGCAATCGATTCTATTGTCTACCGGGTTTGTTGATCTACACTGCTGATTGGCTCACCCCTTCACCGAACCAGCCAACAACCCACGGACAAAATATTTGCCAAGGAAGATGTACACAAGCAAGGTCGGCAGCGCCGCCAACAGGGCTCCCGCCATTTGCACGTTCCATTGGACGATTTGACTGCCGGATAAGTTTTGCAAGGCGACCATGATCGGCTGTTTGTCCGATGTCGTGATCGTCACGGCGAACAAAAACTCGTTCCAAATGTTTGTAAACTGCCAGATCGCCACGACGACAAATCCAGTGATGGACAAGGGGAGCATAATATAACGAAAAATACGGACAAACCCAGCGCCGTCGATTTTCGCCGACTCAATCATTTCATCGGGGATCGCCGCGTAGAAATTCCGAAACATCAGTGTGGTGATCGGAATGCCGTAGACGACATGGACGAACACAAGCCCCGGAATCGTGTTGTACAGCCCGATTTCGCGCAAAAATTGGATGAGCGGAATGAGAATGCTTTGATACGGAATGAACATCCCGAACAAAATGAGCGTAAAGAGCGTATCCGCTCCTTTAAACTTCCATTTCGACAGTACATAGCCGTTGAGCGACCCCAACAGCGCGGAGAGCAGCGTCGCCGGCACGACGAGCAAAATCGAATTCCAAAAGTTCGGGGCGAGCTTGTCAAATGCCGTCGCGTAGCTGCTCCAATCGATCGTTGACGGCAGCTTCCACATATCGGCCAATGTCACTTCATCGAGCGGCTTCAAGCTCGTTGTGACCATGACATACACCGGCAACAGGAAAAACACGCTCATGACGAGGGCCAACAAATACAAAAACGGCCGCGCCCACATGGATCTCGCCATCACGATCCCCCCTTGCGGCTTGAGATGAGATACGGAACGATAAAGATGGCGACCGACAGCAGCATCACGATCGCGATCGCCGCGCCGTTGGCGTAATAGTTGCCGCGGAACGTCGTTTCAAACATGTACACGCCCGGCACATCGGTGACAAAGTTCGCCCCCGGCCCGGTCATGGCGTAAATCAAATCGAAAATTTTGAGCGAAATATGAGCCATGATGATGATGACGCTGACAGTGATCGGCCGCAGCAGCGGCAAAATGATTTTCCAATACAATTGAAACTCGGTCGCTCCGTCCATCCGCGCCGCTTCCCGCACTTCATCTGGAATGGCGCGCAGGCCGGCGAGATACATCGCGACGGCAAAGCCAGTCATTTGCCAAACAGCCGCCACGACCACCGCAATGATGGCGACCGGGATGCCAAACTCAATCTTGCCCCAATGAAATCCGAACAGAATGTTCGTATCCGTATACCATTTTCCATCAAAGCCAAGCGGTTTTAAAAACAAGTTGACGCCCGTTGACGGGTTGAACAGCCATTGCCACACGACTCCGGTGACGACAAATGACAAGGCCATCGGGAAGAAGAAAATGTTGCGGAACAGCGACTCGCCGCGCAGTTTTTGGTCAAGCAAAATGGCAAGCAGTTGGCCGAGCACAATGACGGCGGCGATAAACAACACCGTAAACACAAGTGTATTGCGCAAGTCGGCCTGGAAGCGGAAATCATGAAACAAATACAGATAGTTTTTCAACCCGGCAAACGACCAATCCGGCACGAGCGAATTCCAGTTGCTCAAGGACACATACCCCGTCCAGCCGATAAACCCGTACACAAATAAGAAAATCAGTACGACCGACGGTGCCAAAAACGCCGCTGCCAGCCAATGATCGGCCGTCCATTTCCGCTTTTTCCGCACCGCGGGGACAGCCGCTGTCTTCTCGGCTGGCGTGATGTTGACCGTTTCCACTAAGATCCCTCCTCATGATGACGAAAAGGGGAAGAGAATGGCTCCCGTCCCCTTTTCCCGATTACTTCTTCAGTTCTGCGGCGGCCGATGCCAACGTGTCGATGAACGTCTTCACATCTTTTTGCGTCACGAAAATGTTGACGGCCTGATTGACCTTCGTGACAAACCCTTCCGGCGCTGCTGAACCGTGCGCTAAGCTCGGCGCCAGCTCCGCCGTCTTGAAGTCTTGCATCGTTTGTTTGCCGTATTCATCGTACTTGGACGGATCCGCGTCGATGCGGGCCGGGATGGAGCCTTTCAGCGGGTTAAACGCATCTTGCCCTTCCACCGAACCAAGCACCGATAAGAACTTCTTCACATCGTCCGGGTTTTTCACGCCTTTCGGCAGGCCGAACGTATCGGTAATGACCATAAACTTGCCTTCCGTATTCGGCACCGGCACATAACCGAAGTCTTGGTTCACCTTCAATTTCAAATCGTTGACAAAATAGCCCTTCACCCAGTCGCCCATCACGTACATGGCCGCCTTTCCTTCGGCGACGAGCTGGGCGGCGTCTTGCCAGTTGCGCGAGCTATGGTCTTCGTTAATATAGCCAAGCATTTTCTTAAACGTCTCAACGGCTTGTTTCACTTGTGGGTCGTTAAACGATAATTCTCCCGTCCAAAGTTTCTTGTAGTTTTCCGTTCCGAGCGTGCCAAGCAGCACGTTTTCAAACAGGTGCGTCGCTGCCCACGGCTCTTTGTCGCCTAAGGCGAGCGGCGTAATGCCCTTTGCTTTCAGCTTGTCGGCCACTTGGAAAAACTCGTCGAACGTTTTTGGCGGCTGAATCCCGTTGTCGGCAAATACTTTTTTGTTGTACCAAAGCACGTTGCCGCGGTGAATGTTCACCGGAACGGAGTAAATGTTGCCGTCTTTGCTCACCATGTCAATCAACGCTTTCGGGAATTTGTCCATCCAGCCTTCTTTTTCATATAAATCGTTGAGCGGCTCCATTTTGCCGGCGGCCACCCAGCCTTCATTCAGCTCCGCTCCGCCGTGTACTTGGAACGTCGATGGCGGATCGTTTCCTTGCATGCGGCTCGCCAACACCGCCTTGGCGTTCGTTCCCGCCCCGCCGGCCACCGCCGCGTTTTCGACTTCAATATCCGGATATTTTTCTTGGAACAGTTTGATGAGCGCTTTTAAGCCGTCTTCCTCACCGGCTCCGGTCCACCAGCTGAAAATCTCGAGCTTCTCTCCCGCTTTTTGGCTGCCTTGTTTGGCGTCATCGGACGAAGAAGAGTTCGAGCTGCTGCAGCCCGACAGTGCCATACCGACGCCAAGCGCCAACGCCAGCCATGCGGATGCTTTCTTTCTCATGTTCCTCCCCCTTTTCCGTTTGTTTTTGAAACCCCTTTCAATGTTGAGTGTACCATGGGCCGCTTATCAATCGGCGGCTTGATTTCTTCACTTTTTTGCGTTTTTCTTCACTTTTTTGTTTTCCGTTCTCCTGTCAGGCAAGCGGTGTGCAGCGGACTGCCATTTCGCTTTTATGGCGCGAAAAAAGCCCGTCTCCCCATCAGGGGGGCGGGCTTCGCTTCGGACGCCGGAAGAAGGGCGGAGCCTGCTTTGTCCGCGGGACTTACCTTTTGACTTGCCATGCACCTTCCTTGTTGGAGACAGCACTCCCCTTGTCAGCGCGTCTGTACTTTTTTCCGGTATTCGCTCGGCGACAGGCCGGTTTGCTTTTTAAAGACGCGGCTGAAATAGTTGGGGTCGTTGTAGCCGACTGAAAAACAAATTTCTTTTAAGCTTTGATCCGTCTCAGCCAGCGCTTCTTTCGCCCGTTCGATGCGCACGTTCGTCACGTAGTCGATAAAGGTGATGCCAAACTGCTCTTTGAACAGTTTGCTGAAGTAGTACGGACTGATGCCCGCTTGTTCCGCCACCTCCTCAAGCGTCAGCGGCTCGGCGTAGTGACGGTCAATGTAGTCTTTCGCCTTGCCGAGTTTGCCGTGAGCTTGCTGCTGGCGCCAAACCTCGAGATCAGCGGCGATGCGGTCCAGTTCATCAAGCGCCGCTCGCTTCAATTCTGCCGCCGACCGGCAGGAAGCAAAGGAAGCGAGCCGCTCATAACGAATGCCCAGCTCCGATAGAAGACGCCCGAGCCACACAAAGGTCTCTTCCGCTTTGCGGCCGGCGGCCGGCAGTGAATGAGAAGAGGCCAGTTCCTCTATATACGTCAGACAAATCATCCGGGCTTGCTCGATGTCGCCAAGGCGCAGCGCTTCAAACAGCTGTTTATCCCGTTCCGCTTCCCCGCCGGCGCGCGTCGCTTCCGCCGGCAGAAACCCCACTTGTGCTTTTTGCCGGTCGGCGTAATAATGAGCGGCCGACAGCGCCTCATAGTACGAGGAACGAAGTTGGTCAAGGCGGGAAAACGGGGAGCCGAGCCCGATATACAGCGCGGCGCCGTACCGGGCCGAAAACTGCCGCGCCAAATCGAGCGCCAATGCCTGGATGACGGGCTTCCAGGCTAGCTCGCCATCGTTTGGGCTGCGGAAAAACAAGACCGGCAGGCGCCGGTTCGCCATCCGCCCGATCCAATAGCGCGTTGGCGCCTTCCCGCTAAGCTGCTTGTCCAGCCATGATTTCCATTCGTCAGCCACCCCTGCATCCGGGAACTGAATGACGAGGAACATCCCCGACGCAATCGAAAACGGCAGCAGTTCCTTCCACCGCTCCCACTCATCAGCCGATACGTCTTCTGTCATGAGGACGGACAGCCATTCGCTTTCCACAAGCGTCTGCAACCGGCGAATCTGCTCCTCGAGCTGGCGGCTGCTCTCCTCGTGTCGCCGCTTGGCCGCCACTTCTTGGCTGACCCGTTCCAAAGCCGAAATGACCTCCTCCTTCCGGCTCGGTTTCAATAAATATTCCTTGACGCCAAACCGCATCGCTTGTTTCGCATAGTCGAACAAATCAAACGCCGACACAATAATGAACTCCAGATCGAGGCCGTCTTGGCGAATCGCTTCGATCGCTTGCAGCCCGTCAAGGCCGGGCATTTTGATGTCAATCAGCATGATATCCGGACGATAACGCTTGGCGATCTCGACCGCCTCGCGCCCGTTGGCGCCCTCGGCGGCCACCTCGATATCCGGAAGGTGGTCGCTAATCATTTTGCAAAGCGCTCTTCGCTCCAACGCCTCATCATCGACGATCGCCACTTTCACCGTTCATCCCCCCTTGCCATCTTGGCAGCCATAACCGCACCGTCGTTCCTTTTCCTGGTGCAGACTCGATTTCGGCCACATCCATCACTCCGTAAAACAGCTGCAGTCGGCGAATGACATTGTGCAAGCCGATGCCGGTTGAATGGCCGCGCCCTTGCTCACGGCGCGTCCGCGGTTCTTCGCCGCGGATCAACGCTTCAAGCTCCGCTTTCACCTGCTCATCCATGCCAACGCCATTGTCGCGCACTTCCACAACGACCCGCCCGTTTTCGGCGAAAACGGACACGGACAGCTCGGCTCCCTGCTCGTACGTCTCAATGCCATGGATGAACGCATTTTCAATCAGCGGCTGCAACGTGAGCGGCGGAATCGGTTGATCGAGGCAAGATGGTTCCGCCTCTAACGAAAACTTGATCCGATCAAAAAACCGCGTCTGCTGGATGAAGAAATATTCACGGGCGATGCGCACCTCATCGGCAAGCGTCACCGTCCGCTGCAAATCACCCAAGTTGTAGCGCAAAATGGCCGCCACCGCTTCAATCAGCCGCGACGTTTGCTGGGCGTCCTCCAAGTACGCCATCTTCGCAACCGTGTTCAGCGTATTGAATAAAAAATGCGGATTGATTTGACTTTGCAAGCTTTTGAGTTCCAGCTCCTTCACCAGCCGGTCGAGCTCAGCCTTTTGTTTCATCTCCGCAATCAGCTGCTTTAAATTGCGGCGCATGTCATTAAACGTGATCGTCAACAGCCGCAGCTCATCGTTGGTCATCGGCTCAATATCCGGCCCGTCCAGCCGCCCGTCAGCGATGGATCGGGCAGCGCGCGAGAGAAGAATGATCGGCTTCGTTAAGTGGCCGGAAAAGAACACCGCCAGCAAGGCGCCAAGCAACAACGTCGTGACAAACAATCCCATTCCCATATAGCGGAAATAGCGGTTGCGCCGCTCCACTTCATCGTACCGCCGTTGGTAGGCCGTCAGCTCATCGTCAATCAAGTTTAACGTTTCCTCTTGCAAAAAGGACGCAATGTTCATCGTTTCATGCAAGTGGGATGAGTACAAGCCAATATTTCCAGCTTGAAAATGATAGACCGTCAGCGCCACCTCCTCCAACAAACTTTCAATCATATGTTCATAGTTTTCCGCCGCCAGCCGGTCGGACAGCACTGGCAAGATGGCGCCGAGCTGCCGGCGGCGTTGCTGCAGCCAGCGGAACTCCCGCTCATAAGCGCGTGCATACCGTCCTTCTTTTTCCGAGACGTACGCATTGAGCTGTTCCATCATTCGGTTTGCCCGCTGCGACACCTCATTGAGCAACAACAATCGGCGCATCCGTTGATCATAATCGCTCATCATCTCTTCGCTCGTCTGATACAAAAGAAACACCGCTCCGTTCAGCAAAAGCAAAAAAACGGTAAAGCAAAGCAGCATCTTCGTCCGAATGTTCATCTGAATTCCACCCCGCTGTCACCGGCGCTTTGTTGCCTGCATCGTCCTGCCGCTTCAAGTCGAACGTGTTCGAACGTCAAGGCGGCCATCTCTCATGCTTTAGCGCTCGCCAACCCTTCTCCGCTTTCAGCCTCCTCCCTACGGAGGCCTGGCAGGCCCCTTCATGGCGTGTTGACCTCATAATTGCGCGCCGGGCGCAGCGGCAAGTCTTTTTTCCGAATGACTTTCGTCTCCGTATTCGTCACCACCGGCACGTCTTTCCCGGCGACGATCTCGGCCATCATTTTGACAGCCTTGTATCCCATTTCATACGGCTCCTGCACCACCGTCGCCGCAATCGTTCCTTTTTGCAAATAGCGGATCGTCTCCGGCAGCGTGTCAAAGCCAATAATATACGTCTTTTGCTCCCGATGAAACTGCTCGACCACCTTGGCAACGCCAATCGCATCAAGCGCGCTCGTGCCGTAAAACGCATTCACATCCGGGTGCTTTTTCAAAATCGTATACGCCTTTTCCGCGGCTTGCACACGCGTAATGTGCGACTCTTCGATGGCAACGATGCGGATTCCTTTTTCCTGTCTCACTGCATCCTCAAATCCGCGCACTCGCAGCTGTTGGTGCGCCGCCGTCAAACTGCCGGTAATAATCGCGACCGTCGCCTTGCCCTTTGTATCCTCAGTCAACGCCCGTCCCGCGAGAAAACCGGCATAATAATTATCCGTTCCCACATAGGCGACACGTCGGCTCGTTGGAGCATCCGTATCGATTGTCACCACAGGAATATTCTTGTCCGTGATTTCGTTAATCACTGGGACAAATTCCGCTTCCGTCAACCCTTGTGTGATAATCCCATCGACTTTCGCTGCTGCGGCTTTTTTCAAAATGCGCAAATGCTCATCAATATTCGCCTGCCGCGGGCCGATATACTCGAGGTCAACCCCCAGTTCTTTCGCCGCCGCTTTCGCTCCTTTTTCCACGAGCCGCCAGTAATCATTATCGAGTTCCTCCGGCACAAGCACGAAATGATAGGCCTCTTTTGTTGTTTCCGGAACCCGTTCCTTTTCTGATTTCGGATACGCATACACGTTCCAAGCGCAATAGGCGGTGAAGGAAGCGCTTCCAATCAGCGCGGCGATGCCGCCCCCGTAAAACAGCCGTTTCCACCAATCGCGCATCTTGATCCCTCCTACCGCCATTGTACACGAACGTCGGGGCGCTAGCCTAGACAAAAGAAAATATACCCGAACTTCAAAATGTGCAAGGTTTCAGAGTTCGACATAGCGGCATTTTCATCCCTTCGATGGTGACGAAATCTTTTTGTCATGGGAGTCTATATGAAATCCAAATAGGGGTCAGTCCGGCCGGCATCATTCGCCATACGGCGATGGCCATGCCCATCATCAAGTGCAGAGCGAGCAAAAAAACCCCGTTCCGAAACAAGCTCGCTGCATCGGAACGGGGTCTCTCCACTCGTTTATCCTTTCAACTTTTCCACTGCCTCAACCGACAGTCCAGTCAATTCACAAATCGTTGGCACATCATATCCTTTCCCTAGCATCCGTTTCGCGATGTCCATCTTGCCTTTTTCGATTCCTTTTTCGATTCCTTTTTCGATTCCTTTTTCGATTCCCTTTTCCATCCCCCGTTGCTCATACGACACGATGAGATCCGTCACTTTTTTCGCTTCCTTCGTTCCCATTTGGTTCACCTCGTTTCGCAATTGGATTTCCTCTTGTTCGGACAGCGTCAAATACGTCTCGAAAAATCCAAACAACAGCCGCTGTTTCGCTTCGTCAAGCTCCAAGCGGACGAGCATGCGCAAAAATTCTCTTTTCACTGCCACTCTCTCACTTTCATTATACCCCATTTTGCTTAACAAGGCGGCCGCGACCGGGTTGTCGCGGCGAATGTACTCACGCCATGGCTGTTTGCGCAGTTCAACAGTAAGAAAGCGGAAATCGACAACGGTTAGGAACGGAAACTTGATGGTGAACGAGGACGGTTCATCGCGGTGTTCGTCATAGCTGAAGATGGCAATGGGAAGAATGCGACGGCGGTATTTTTGAAACAAACGGCTGACATAAATGAACATGCGCTCGGGAAACGTCGGCTGCGTGTAACTTTGGTGTTCGATATGGACGATGATCAGCCCATCTTCCCCTTTCAATTTTGTTTCCACCAATAGATCCACACGGTGCTTTTCGCCGGCCGCCACATCCGTAAACACCTCTTCGGACAAAAAGGAGACGTGGCGGAAGTCGACTTGTTCATACACGTGCGGAAAAAACAGAAGCAAAAACTCTTCAAAAAACGTCGACAGCAACTCCTTAAACAACCGGTCGTGATCGATTCGCGTTTCGGACACGGTCTCCCTCCTTGTGATATTTGAACTTTCTCTATTTTCTTCGCCGCGCCTTGGGCAAAATCCTGCCGAAAAGGCTGGTGAAAAGCATTGATTTTGTCTAAAATAAGGGGAATGTGAATGGGAAGAAAGCCCTTGTGTTGCGCGGCTTTTCACGATGAAATGACAAAGCCGCCCCGGCGACAGGCGGCTTTGTCAATCGCTTTTCCAAACGATTTAGTTTCCAGCTACTGTTTTGGCCTGTATAAACCGTGTTTGGCGAAAAAAGTAAAGGGCGCGGCGGCTTTTTGTAACGAGACGAACGTGAAAAACAATTGTTTCTTCGGAGTAACAAACTGTTACAAAAAGGATAAGAAAAGCAAGCGCGCAGTATGCAAAAAGCAACCGTGAGGACGTTTCATGAAATGCGAGCAACGGCACTCTCCATCCTTGTAGAGAAACACAAGAAGAAAAAGGTGCTCCGTTCCATTGAGAGCACCCTTTTCCCCATAAAGGCCCGTCTTCAGCCCATTTATGTTTGGGAGAAATATTCAACCTAATCCATCGAGCCGCCATACAGATGAAGCGTTACGGCAAAAAGATTTTTCCCGGATTGAGAATGCCGTTCGGGTCAAACAGCTGTTTCAACCGTTTCATCCAAAGCACGGCGTCTCCTTTTTCTTCACGCAAAAACGCCCGTTTGCCGATGCCGATGCCGTGCTCTCCCGTGCACGTGCCGCCGCGCGATAAGGCATAGCGGACGATATGGGCGTGCACGCGTTCGATCCGCGCCATCTCATCCGCATCGTTCGGGTCAAAGGCAAGCACCGTATGGTAATTGCCGTCGCCGACATGGCCGAAAATCGCGGCGGTCATGTTCTGCTCGTTGACAAGCCGGCGCGTATCGGCGATCGCCCCCGGCAGCTCGGACAGCGGCACGCACACATCAGTTGAGAGCATCGCCTTGCCTGGATAGGCGGCTTGAATGGCGAACGCCGCATGGTGGCGCGCTTCCCACAGCTTCGCGCGGGCGAGCGAGTCCGTCTCGACCGCAAAGGAAACCGCGCCTTCGGACTCGCACAATTCTTTGACGAGTTCCGTCCCATCGTCCACGCTCGCGCGGCTGCCGTTCAATTCGATAAACAGCGTCGGCGTCACCGGATAATCCGTCTTTTTGTATGCGTTGACCGCGGCGATCGTCGCCTCGTCCACGAGCTCGATTTTGCCGGGGCCGACGCCGGACCGCAAAATGGCAAACGCAGCCCCTGCCGCTGTCTCGAGAGACGGGAAGCACACTTTGATGGCGTTCGTCGCCTCTGGAATGCCATGCAGGCGGACAATAAGGCGGGTGAAGACGCCGAGCGTCCCTTCCGATCCGACGAACAAGCCGGTCAAGTCATAGCCGGCCGACGATTTCACCGCCAAACTTCCCGTCTGAATGACTGAACCGTCCGCGAGCACCACCTCTAATCCGAGCACTTGATCGCGCATGACGCCGTATTTCACGCAGTTCGTGCCGCTCGCGTTCGTCGCCGCCATGCCGCCGATCGTCGCGTCCGCACCCGGATCGACCGGGAAAAACAACCCATATCGCTTCAGCGCCTCATTCAGTTGCAACCGCGTCACTCCCGGCTCGACGATGGCGAGAAAATCGTCCGGGCGAATGTCGATAATGTTGTTCATCAACGTCAAATCCAAACTGATGCCGCCCGCAATTGGAATGACATGCCCTTCCAAGCTCGTGCCGGCGCCAAACGGCGTCACAGGGATGCGGTGCTCGTTGGCAAACGCCATCACCCGGCTCACTTCCTCCGCCGTTTTCGGAAAGACGACGACATCTGGCTTATGCGGCGCATGGTAGGCGATGCCTTTGCTGTGGTGTTCGAGCACCGTTTCATTGATGCTCACCCGCTCGCGGTCGCCGATCAATTCCAGCAGTGATTCGTATACGTTCATCGTTCTCCTCCTCACCCGATCGGATCAAGCGGTGCCATCCATCGATGCGCCGCCTTTTCTCTTGACGCACTCTGATGGTGGATCGATCGACCCGGATGGCATGGTTCGTTTAGTAACGGAGCAACGTTTCAATTCCTTCCGCAATCCGCTCGGCGTTCGGCAGCCAATCATCCTCCACCGACGGCACCGGATACGGCGTGTCGTAGCCGGCGATACGCACGATTGGAGCTGATAGAGAAAACAGCGCCCGTTCGCTGATCAAGGCCGCCACTTCCGCGCCAAACCCGCCTGTTTTCACCGCTTCATGGACGATCATCACCCGTCCTGTTTTTTCCACCGAAGTGATGATGGTGTCGATATCAAGCGGCTGCAGGCAGCGAAGGTCGATCACTTCCGCGCTGACCCCTTTCGCTTCCATCTCGGCGGCGACTTTGGCGGCAAGCGGCACGGTCGCCCCCCAAGCAATGATCGTCACATCGTCTCCTTCTTTCACAACCCGTGCTTGGCCGAGCGGAATCGTGTACGGTTCTTCGGGCACTTCCATGCGAAACGCCCGATACAGCTTCATCGGCTCCAGAAACAGAACCGGGTCTTCATCGCGAATGGCGGAAATGAGCAGCCCTTTCGCATCGTACGGATTGGACGGCATGACGACTTTTAAGCCCGGCGAATGGGTAAACAGCGCCTCCAACGCATCGGAGTGCAATTCCGGCGTCCGCACCCCGCCGCCGTACGGGCTGCGCACGACGATCGGGCACGAAAACCGTCCGGCCGAGCGGAAGCGGATGCGCGCCGCCTGGGCCGCCAGCTGGTCCATCGCCTGGTACACAAACCCGAGAAACTGAATTTCGGCAATCGGGCGCATGCCGTTGATCGCCAGTCCAATAGACGTGCCGATAATGCCCGATTCCGCAAGCGGCGTATCAAACACGCGCCCCTCGCCAAACTGCGCAAGCAGCCCGTCCGTCGCCCGGAAGACGCCGCCGTTTTCGCCGACATCTTCGCCCAGCACGATGATGCGCGGATCGCGCTCCATCTCTTGGCGCATCGCTTCATTGATCGCTTCAATCATCGTCAATTCCGCCATTTATCTCACCCCGCTCCGTTGTTTGCGCCGCATCACTTCGTCTTTTTGCTCGGCAAGCAATGTTGGCGCTTCGCTGTACACGTAATCGAATACATCGACAATCGAACCGGACTTGCTGGCGATGGCCGCCTCGTACGCCGCGGTCACTTCATCATTCACTTGGGCGACAAGCGCGTCTTCCTGCGCTTCCGTCCATAATCCGCGCCGTTCCAAAAGCAGGCGCAGACGGCGGAGCGGATCTTTCGCCCGCCATGTCTCGACTTCTTCCGGCCGGCGGTATCTCGTCGGGTCATCCGCCGTCGTGTGCGGCCCGAGCCGATAGGTGAGCGCCTCGATCAACATCGGCCCCTCGCCGCGGCGAGCGGCTTCGACGGCCTGCTTCATCGTTTCGTACACCGCCAGCACGTCATTGCCGTCAACGAGCACCCCTTTCATCCCGTACGCAAGCGCCTTTTGCGCGATCGTCCGGCTGGCCGTCTGCTTCCGGTACGGGACGCTGATGGCGTATTGGTTGTTTTGGCAGAAAAAGATGACCGGCACGTTGTACACCGCGGCAAAATTCATCGCTTCATGAAAATCGCCCTCTGACGTCGCCCCGTCGCCGAAATACGCAACCGATACTTGCGATTCGCCTTTCAATTTCGACGCCCACGCGCAGCCGACCGCATGAAGCGTCTGAGCAGCGATGATGATTTGCGTCGGGAAAATGTTCACTCCCTCCGGCATCCGTTTCCCTGACAAGCGGCCCTGCACGTAATGGAAAAACTGCTCAAGCGGCATGCCATGCATCAAGCATACCGCCACTTCGCGGTAGCTCGGGAAAATCCAATCGTCTTTATGAAGCGCAAGGGCGCTGCCGATTTGCGCCGCCTCTTGGCCGCTAAACGGGGCATACGTCCCGATCCGCCCTTGCCGCTGCATGCGCAACAGCCGCTCATCAATGACGCGCGCCCGCCGCATTTCCCGGTAGGCACGAAGCAACCACTCATCGGAAAACGCCGCTAACTTCTCCTCATCGCCATTTCCGTTTTCATCGAGAATTCGCACGATCTCGACCGACAATTGGTCCGGGTCAAACATGGGCTTCCCTCCTCATCATTTTTTCATCACGGCCCAGCTGCTTCTCTTTGGCGCTCGCTCTCTTCCAGTACGAAGACATGTCCTCCTAACCGAGCGCCGCCTACCGCACGTCCAAGAGCAACACTTCCGGATTTTCCAAATAGTGCGCCACCGTCCGCATAAACCGCCCGGCCGGCTCGCCGTCAATGACGCGGTGGTCAAAGGTGAGCGACATTCCCATCATATCGCGGATGACAATTTCGTCGCCGACGACAACCGGGCGCCGTTTGATCGCATGCGCTCCGAAAATCGCCACTTCCGGATAGTTGATGATCGGCGTCGCAAACCAGCCCCCGCCCGCCCCGGTGCTCGTGATCGTAAACGTGCTTCCTTGCAGCTCGTCAAGGCGAAGCGCCTGGCGGTGCGCTTTTTCCGACAGCTCGGCGATCTCAACGGCGAGCTCGCGGATCGATTTTTGATCGGCGTCGCGGATGACAGGGACGACAAGCCCCGCTTTCGTCGCCGTCGCGATGCCGATGTGATAGCGCTTTTTCAAGACGATTTCATTCGTCTCTTCATCGAGCGAAGCGTTAAACATCGGATATTGCTTCAGCGCCCTTGTCACCGCTTTAATAATAAACGGCAAATACGTCAGTTTGATCTGCTCCTTGGCCAGCTCGCTGGCCAGGTTTTTGCGGATCTCGACGAGCTTCGTCACGTCCACCTCGTCCATCCCGGTCACATGCGGCGCCGTGTACGCCGATTTCACCATTTTTTCGGCGATTTTTTTGCGCAAGCCGCGAAGCGGGATGCGCTCTTCTTCTGGAACCACAAGCTCCGTGCTGGCGATGGACGTCCATGCAGCTTTGTCCGCCTTTTGCTCTATCGCCGTGCCCCCAACTGGCAAAACCGCGGCCCCGCTCCTTTCACGTAGCTCTGCCACCGCCACGGCTGCTTCCCGCTCGCGGACATATCGCTCCAAGTCGGCGAGCGTCACCCGACCGCCTTCGCCCGTTCCTTCCACTTCATCGATCGGAACGCCCAACTCCCGCGCCCGCTTGCGCACAGACGGCGCGGCAATCGCCCGTTTGCGCGCAGGACGAGGCGTTTCTCCATGCAGAACAGGCACGGGCTCCCGAACCGAATCTTCGATGGGCGCGGCTTCCCCCGCCACCGCCGCCTCGGTTTCCACGACAATCAACGGCTCTCCAACCTTCACCGTCGCCCCTTCCGGCCCGGCAAGCGCCACCACTTTGCCAGCGACCGGCGTCGTCATTTCCACCATCGCCTTATCCGTTTGAATTTCGGCAATCGGCTGATCCGCCTTGACCACATCCCCTTCCCGGACAAGCCAGCGGATGATTTCCGCTTCATGCAGCCCTTCGCCAATATCAGGCAACTTAAATTCATAGATCATAGCGATATCCCCTTCCTCTCCTTCTCATGTTGCGATTGGAAACAAACACAATGGTGCAGCATCGATGGTGTGGAAATCATGAGGAAACACAACAGTTAAGCGCTTACAATAGATGCGGTGAGAATCGTTTTTTCTACCAAAGCACCCAATTAATATTCGGAATTTTCTAACCTACAAACTTTATGATAGTATATAGATTGTGGCGCTGTCAATATAAGGAGAACGGACATTTTCCACCTGCTTCGACAATCAGCGACAACCGTCTCTATTATCAAAAAATAATAACATAATTCCATTCGCCCAAAACAACAGGAGCGGATCCAAAACGATGAGGAGGCAGTTTTTCACAACATCATAGAAGGACGTGAAAAACGACTTTCGCGCGCAAATTGGTGGCATTGGTGCAAAAAAGAAGTTGATTCTACATAAATTAAGTTGCCTCTCCGTCAAGGATATGTTAAACGATTTCATTGCACTATATATTAAAAAACCACCCCAGACGGGATGGACAGA
The DNA here is from genome assembly GCF_002809955.1 of Geobacillus sp. Manikaran-105. Classification (NCBI taxonomy): domain Bacteria; kingdom Bacillati; phylum Bacillota; class Bacilli; order Caryophanales; family Anoxybacillaceae; genus Geobacillus; species Geobacillus sp. Manikaran-105. The sequence continues at coordinate 1,457 of NZ_PIJG01000035.1, read as the reverse complement.
ATATTGTAAATACTCAATTTACATAATCAATCACTATAGACGTCTTTTAAAAAAACCAACTAACTTCATAGTCGACCAGACAATCACAAACACCACAATATAGATCGTTATAAAAATAACAACGCCTTTCAAAAAAAGAAGGGGAACGCCTTCCCATCCTTCTTTCAACCAACTCATATACAAAAGACACACAAGAAATGCAAAGAATGCAATGTAATTTTTTTTCATAACTACTTCCTCTTTAGCTCTCCACGAAAAGTTTGGATTTAGCTGCGTCAAAACTTGTCCCTTCTCACGTCATAAGTAGCGATCATTTTGGATACAAACCTATACAAAACACCGGTATATTGTGGTAGTTAACCTTCTCGTTCAAACTTTAAAATCATAAGTGGATAACGTACCATTATCTCGGAAACCAAACGTCCTTATCTCTAAATCCCACTTGAAGCCAAAGGGCATAATATGAACTGCCCAAATACCATCTGGTTTTTCTAAATGAAGAAAAAAAGAAAAATGTACAATGGAAAATACTTTTTGTATAGCTTTTTTCTGATCAAGTTCTATCTTCACTCCAAAAATCGCTTCTCCATACGGGTGATGCCATATCATTTCGACAAATTTATCTGTTTTTTGCACATTTGAAACAACGCAATGAACAATACAATATTTATCAAGTGGCGTGAAGACTTTTTTAATATCTAAAGGATTGCGATCACTATCAAGCTCGGCACAGCTATTTACACTACACAACTTAATAACGACCACCGCCAATTAACTTATGAAGTTTATTTTCAACCTTCGTTATGCCGTTGTCAATTGCCTTCCCTACTTTTGTGCTGTCAAACCATTTTTCTACTGCAGCGACTTTGTTCATGCTCCCGATTACATAACTTCCTGCGAAATATCCCGCTACCGCTCCCTTGGCGGCCCCTTTTGCAGTTTCGGACGCCACTTTTCTTTCTAACATAGTAAATCCTGTAGTTGCAGCTTTATACGCTCTCACTCCATTGCCTATTCCACCCGTCGCCATCCCAACAATGTTAGAAATCGTATTACTCCTCAAATCGTCCGCTATAGAACTGACTACCCAATGCGCGACTTTTTGGATTTTGTTCATCGTATCCCTCCTAGCGAAAAATTAATTGACAAAATAATCATAAAAAAAAAAAAAAACACATATGTCAACTCTTTTTTTAGAATAAATTGGCTCTTCACCACAAGTTGTACTTGATCATTTAAGGTAGGTGTGCATAGAGGGTACAAAAAATGCGAATTTTCCTGTATGGTAAAGGTGACCAAACCAAACCATGGAGGGAAATTCGCATGTACTCTCAGTTTATCAAAGAACTCATCGATTTACCAGATGTTTTGATTCAAAAGGTGCGAAAAGAAGGGGAACGTTGGATTTTCGAACTTTCTCTACCCGAACAATGCCCGTTATGTCCTGTCTGCTTGAA
>NZ_PIJG01000034.1:0-39348 GCF_002809955.1 Geobacillus sp. Manikaran-105 | reverse complement strand
TTCGTCTGTTCGTTTGACGAGTGATTTTGCGATGGCGCGAACAGCAGAACAAGGACAAAACAAATACCGATGAACCCAGGCGTTCAAACGACGTTTCGCTTGTCGCTCGCTTTGGCTTTTGGATACATAACGAAAATGTTGAAGGGATTGATAGACAGCCTGCAAGGAATCGCTCTCTTTCTGCCACTCCCGCACCGTTTGGCGCTCCTCCTCGGTGAGTTTCTCGGGACACTGGGTCAATAAGCGGCAAACATACCGAACATGCCCGTGTTTCTTGTTCCCTTTTCCGAAGGATTGGCGGCATCGATCCAACGCTTCCGTAAACAATTGAATCACATGAAAATAATCGACCACATGCTTCGCTTCCGGACACACCCCTTGAATGGCTTTTTTCATCGCTGGAGCCAAATCACTCACGACATACTGAACAGAACCAGACACAGGAGCCAACACACGTCCAATGGCTTCCTCGTTCTTTCCTGCTTCAACGGCATACACTTCTCCCGTTTCGGCATCCATGACTGCCACTCCGTAATCATGTCCTTTTCGAAACGCAAACTCATCGACACAAACTGCCTTTGGTTGGATGTCATTCGATAGGAAGGAAGGGGCATGGGTATAAAACCAGCGTTCAACGGTCGTGTACGGAAGCTTGAGCATACGAGCCACCGCCTGAATGGATGTTCCGATGCAAGATTGCGCCACCCATTGCTGAAACGCATCCGTCGCTGCACTTCGAGGGGAAATTCCGGGATAAGACGTGCTGAATGTCATGCCACATGTACAACAACGTCTACGCTCCACAGGGAGTTCCACCCAAAAGATGCCGATCCGTTGAGCATACCCATGCATCCATTATTGCTTCTTTTTTCCTATCATTTTGATCGTGCGTTTCAAGCAAACAGGACATAACGGGCATTGTTCGGGAAGAGAAAGTTCGAAAATCCAACGTTCTTCTTCTTTTCGCACCTTTTGAATCAAAACATCTGGTAAATCGATGAGTTCTTTGATAAACTGAGCGTACATGCGAATTTTCCTCCAATGGTTTGGTTTGGACACCTTTACCATACAGGAAAATTCGCATTTTTTGTATCCTCTATTTTCCCTATGCATACCTATCTTAAAATCTCAAGTACAACTTGTGGTGAAGAGCCAAAAAATATATCGAAAATCAAGGTATGAAGTGAGGTGATTGGATATGGCAAACAAGGCATACAAGTTTCGTTTGTACCCAACAAAAGAACAAGAACAACTGCTCGCCAAAACCTTCGGTTGTGTCCGTTTCGTGTATAACAAAATGCTTGAAGAGCGCATACAAATGTTTGAAAAGTTCAAGGACGATCAAGAATCCTTGAAACAGCAAACATGTCCGACCCCTGCCAAGTACAAAAAGGAGTTTCCTTGGCTAAAAGAAGTGGACAGCCTTGCGCTGGCAAACGCCCAATTGAATTTGCAGAAAGCATTTCAACACTTCTTTTCTGGCCGCGCTGGATTTCCCAAGTTCAAAAACCGCAAGGCGAAACAGTCGTACACCACAAATATGGTAAATGGCAACATCAAGCTTTCAGATGGCTATATCAAGCTGCCCAAACTGAAATGGATCAAGCTCAAGCAACATCGGGAGATCTCTGCCCACCATATCATCAAGTCTTGTACGATCACGAAAACCAAAACAGGAAAATACTATATTTCTATTCTCACAGAGTACGAACATCAACCTGCCCCAAAAGAAGTACAAACGGTTGTTGGGCTTGATTTTTCCATGAGTACGTTGTATGTCGATAGCGAGGGTAAGAGAGCCAATTATCCTCGATTCTATCGCAAAGCATTGGAAACATTAGCGAAAGAACAGCGTAAATTGTCTCGTAAAAAGAAAGGCTCGAATCGTTGGCACAAACAGCGTCTGAAAGTAGCGAAGCTGCATGAGAAAATTGCCAACCAGCGCAAGGACTTTCTGCATAAGGAGTCGCACAAATTAGCGAAACGGTATGATTGCGTGGTCATCGAAGACCTCAACATGAAAGGGATGTCACAAGCCCTCCATTTCGGTCAAGGCGTTCATGACAACGGCTGGGGCATGTTCACCACTTTCCTTCAGTACAAGCTGGCCGAACAGGGGAAGAAGCTGATCAAAATCGACAAATGGTTCCCCTCGTCCAAAACGTGTTCGTGTTGCGGTCGAGTCAAGGAGTCTCTATCGCTTTCTGAACGGACATTCCGTTGTGAATGTGGATTCGAGAGCGACAGGGACGTCAATGCGGCCATCAATATCAAACATGAGGGCATGAAACGATTGGCGATCGTCTAATTTGTCCTCGAACCGTGGGGCACACGGGGATCGCTCGGTCAACTTCCCATCATGAGATGGGATTACCCGAGAAGCCCCCACCTCTAAGCGAAGCGTAGGTGGTGGGAGTATGTCACAATAGAAGCAAATACCATTTTGGGAGGATTTGTAAATGAGGTTTTTTTCGTTAATGGTGGGAATGGCGTTGCTTGTTGCATTATCGGGATGCACTGAATCTATGGATAAACAATCAAAAGAACCGAATACGAGCGGACCGAAAACGGAACAGGTGGTTAAGCAAGAGAATGAAACACAAATCCCGAAGCAAGCCCAGCGATCAGATACGGATCAATTGAAAAAAGGCTTTGACGGAACTCCTTTTGGGACACAGAAAGAATACATCGAGCAAAAAGTGAATTGGAAGCCGGGTGTGAAAGAGAGTATTCAAAAGTTTGTCCGGGATCACCATAAATTTTACGAGGATACACTCACCTATGGGAGGATCGATAACGTCAATTGGGAGCAACAAAAGAAGCACGCCGACACCTTGATTAGGGAAGCAAAGGAGATTCTTCCTGAGATCAAAGAACAAGTCAAAACCATGGAAGAAAACAAGTTATTGACCGACTTATCTATCGATGACGATCCAAGAGAATTGAAATTGGATTTTGAAAGTCTTGTTGCTGTTCTTGAAATTGCAACAAGTAAAAAAGACAAAACTGGTTTGGTGTATGCCCATCGAATTTTGCACGATTTGGACGTTGAGCTGAATGGGACAAAAACACATAAATTCGGGATGAGTTCATACGATCACGGTGGAGAAAATCGTCCGAAGCTATGGGATTATATCGAAAAAAATGGTAGAAAGAGCCCAGCAATATCCGAATAAACGAAAGAGATAAGAGGTGATAAGAAGTGAACTGTGTTGCTATCAACATGTCTAATCAAGCACTGCCGGTCTATCATCCTGCCTATATAGGTGAAAAGCGGATTGGTATTATTTATCCACACGAACTATATGGGTTGAATTATTTAGCTGGTGGTGACTACGTGGCGTTTTTTATCGTGTTCCGCGATTCGAGCGGATATGTAAGAAGCGGGGTTTTACTTGAACCGCCTGAAAGCGCAAGAGAAAACGCCTACCGTTCCAAATATAGCTATGGGACCATAACGAGAAACGGCAAAACATATTATACATTCAAAATGACGCGAACAGAAAACCTCTATAGTGTATCAGGACGGAAAATAGGCTCTGTGGCGGCCAGGCAATATGTAGCGACTATAGCCGATCCGAGTTCCGGCGACTCAAATCCTCATTGGTTGCAAGTGTATTATGCTCGCAGTACTAGCGGATATTGGGATTCTCTAGCCGCAGACGGAGCTGACTATGGGTTTGTGAATGTTGGTCTCGAGGATGGTTCTATGTACAATACAATTTCGTGCGACGGATTGTGGTCAAAGTATTTTTAGAACACCGATCCCCGCCAAATGGCGGGGATACAAAAAAATAACTGAAATAGAAAAATTTTTATTTTATCTATTGTAATATTTAAATAGATATGTTATAATACAATCAGAAAGGAGGTGAACGACAGGGAGATGATGAGGTGGCTGGACATCATCGAGAAACTTTGCAGTATCGCCGGTTTCGTCCTAGCGACTATCGCCTTCCTAGAAGGACGAAACCAAAAGAAAAAGCGACGCTCCAAAAAGAAACGTCGCAAATGACCGAAACGGAAGCCCGACCTTCGGGAAGGGCTTCTGTATAAAAAATATTATCATCTCCCGAAATGTATGTCAAAAGTAGCTTGGATTGCAAATATCTTATTGGCGTTTGTTGCCGTACGTTTTTTCGTGATCACTGACTTTAGGCATCTTAGCGTATTGGACATCGTGTTATTGATCGTTATTGTTGTATGGGGGATTGCAGGTATTACTTATGTTATCTCGTATTTTCGCGACAGATGAGGGGGAAGTGAACGTGTCATATCACTTTGCATCACGAAAAGAACTCGAGGACTTCATTAAAAGTGAAGTCCTCGGAGTTGCTGAAACACTAGAGATTTTAAACGTGACATATCAACGTCTTAGCAAATTGATCGAGTCGGGAAGGATTGTTCCAATCAAGAGCTTTCAAAAAGATAAATTGTTTTTCCGAGATGATGTTGAAACACTTGCGAAAGAATTAAAGGAATTGCGGAAAAAATATCGACCGTATGATGCAGAATAATGCAAAAGCCCTTCTCATGTGAGAAGGGCTTTAATCCTCAAACACTTCATTCATCAATTCTTCAATCTCTTTTCGAAGTTTTTCTGTTTCTTTTTTATCAATCGTCACCTCAATAATAACAACATCCCCTACGTCAATTTCTTTTGGAAAAATAGTCTTCGGAAGGTCAAGAGTTTTTTTATCAATCTCAACTACTGCAATATCGCCTTCAAAACGATCGACAATTCCTTTGACTTTTCTTTTCATTTATCGTCTCTCCGTTTTCACCGAAAGTGTTGAACCATTACTTGTGAACACAATCGTTCCTTTTTGATCAGTTCTATAGACATTGACACTCCACACGGCTAAAGCCGTGGGATTCTTGGGTCGTTAGCGTCCTCATCCATTTCTGGTTTGGACAACGCCCAAGTTCAGGGCTGTGTCATCAGCCCATCCCATGCGGTTAGAGTGTACCCACATGGGCGGCGCACCTGTGACCAGTGCGCTAGGATGCTAACCCAGAAATCGCCTTTGCGATATTGATTGCTCCATTTAGGTCTGCATGGATGGCGTATCCGCATTTTTTGCACTTAAAGTGGATACCGTTTCGGTTTGCTCTGTCTCTATAACCGCATTTACAAGTTTGACTAGTATAATTTGGTTTAACCAATTCAAAGCGTATACCTGCCATTTCTGCTTTATACTTAATCATTTGCTGGAGTTGGTAGAAAGCCCATGAATGCAGGTTTCTGCCAGCTTCTTTTTTCGATTTTGCCCTATTTCGAATATCCGTCAAATCTTCCATTCGAATGATACCAACACCGTTGGTCAATGCGAAATCTACGATTTGACGACTGATTTTGTGGTTCATCTCCTTCATCCAGCGAGATTCTTTTTTTCCTATTTTGCGAATCGCATCTAACTTCTTGGCTTTGCCTAGTTTTCGCCGTAGAGCCGCATATCGTCTGCGTATGAAGGCGCATTGATTTCCTTTGAAGAACAAGGATTTAGTTCCGACACTAGCAACAGCGATATATCTTAGCCCTAAGTCCACTCCCATCACTTTTGTTTCTTTCCGTTGTTTGGCTTCAAAAGTGATGGGGATGGCTAAGTACCATTTCTTTTTCTTTTTATAGAGTGTTGCCGTTCCTTGTTTGGCTGTCCCGTCCATGATTCGGTCGAGCCATTTTTGTTGGTATTCACGAGTGACGATTGGAACGCCAACACGCTTTTCCAGCGTAGGAAACGACACGATATAGAATTCGCCTGATTTTTCTATTTTTAAATTTTGGTTATTGAAAGAACACCACATCTTGCGAAACTTTTGGGCTTTTTGATGTTTCTTCTTCGCTTTTACATCTTGGATGGTTTGATTCACGATGGCAGAAGGAAACCTTTCATCCGAAAAATCCTTGAATATCTTACTGGTTGCTTTCCTCCATTCGGGATGATGAAGCAGCCAATTGGCAAATTCCGTGTTCATTCGTGTCATTCTCTCGTACATTTCCTGTTTGACTTTCGTTGGTTTGTGCAGTTCTAGCTTTAGTGTGACCGTTGGCATCGACTCACCCCCTTTTCTTTTGAGATTCCACATAGTGTTTGATTGTTTCACTTGATACATTTCCTGCTGTACTAACGAAGAAAGAGTGTGTCCAAAGACTTGGTAAATGAGACAAGTGCTTAAATTCTTGTCTTAATCGCCTAGAAGTCACTCCTTTCACTCTTGCCATAATATCTGATGGAGAATCAGAAGGGAGGCAATTCAAGAACAAATGACAATGATCAGGCATCACTTCCATAGCAAGGATGATCCAATCATTCTCCTGGCAAATTTCTTCTACTAATTGCTTGAATCGCTCTTCCACTCTGCCCACTAACACTTTTCTTCGATAACGTGGACAGAAAACAAAATGATAGTTAATTAAAGATACAGTTGTTTTCGTTCTTCGATATTCTTGTTCCATATTGTAAATTATCACTTTATTTCGGAACAAAAGAGCCATTTTTTTGCACATTCCTTCAGAAAGCCCTCTCCCCTTTTCTGAAAGAATGTGCTAAATTTTTTGTGAATTATTTCGGAAGAGAAAATCCATCGGTTCATAGGAGGGGGAGGAGGACGTGATTCAATTTCATGACTTTGGCATTGACGTCCAAACGTATGCAGAGCGTAGAAAAGAAAACGACTTCCCTCTTCTGAAAAAGTGTCTGCATTGCCGGGCCAAGCGCCAATTCGAGAGGGGCTTTTTTAATTTAAATGTGACTCATTTTCCTTAACTGCACTGATATAACGAACCTCGACTCTTATTGTATTCTGTCATTTTCCCATTTCCTTCAATGCTTTATCCATCTGTCTTTCATTCGATTTTACGGCAGAACTATTCACAGTATCCACACCGCGATATGTATATTTTAAGTTTTGATGATAGTCAAAAGCAAAATCTTTTACAGCACCTTCACTGTTTCGTTCAACAATATAAGATTTAAAAATATTAGTTAACATGCGTTCATGATTATCCAATTCACTTAAATAATTTCCGGATTTGTAATCATTGATTATGTCATTCTTGAATTTTTCAATCTCATCCTTATTGAATTTTGTTTTATATTCCATCATTAATTTTTCAACTGCATAATATTTATCTGCCGGTTTATCATCATTTTCGGCAATTTCTTTAATTTTCGATTTCCAATCTACATCTTCTTTATTGGTTTGCTCTTCAGCTTCCTCTTGTGCTTTAGTATTTTCTTCGGCTGGTTTCGATGATTCTTTTTGGATTTCCTCTTTAGGTGTTTCTGCGGATTCTGTGTTTTTCTGTTCCTCAGTCGGCGGCATAGCTATTAATGCGATAATAAAAAGAACCAATGAAACAATTGTAATTACCCCACCGTAATATTTTTTCTTTTTAATTTTACCTACGATAAACAGTACAACACCAACAATTATCCCGACAAATCCCAGTGCGACAAGAAATTCCACTGTTTTATCATCCCCTTTGATAATTTTTTTAATAATATTATCATAGTTGGTGTTTATCTGCCATTACAGAGAAAATACAGTTAAAAGAGTGATATGTCATTTGGTACTTAAAATGAGGAAATGCGGATAAAATTCAATGGATTAAACTAAAATGGTCTGCACATGTTGGCAGTGCAGATGAGTTTGACGGAGAAACGAAAGAATACGAAGTTGAATTGAAATTGAAGTAATGAAGCCTACTCACTTTGAGTAGGCTCCTTTTTTATCCATATCTCCTCAAGCGGTCTCTTCAGTTCTGTACAGATCGCATAGGCCAGATGGAACGAAATGTTGGAAAGAGAAAAGGCGGATCGCTCCGCCTTTTTGCATGGGTTTACGCACTGGAGATTATTTTGCACAAATTTTGCACGACAATGAAACTGAAAGTCTATAAACTTTGAAAAATCAAGGGTTGGAGGGCGGTGGTTTTACTCCCACCATCGGCATCCTTGGAATTCGATAGCCCACGGCCAAAAGTCGTGGAAGCCTTGATACGACCGCGTTTGCGGTCGTTTTTCATGTGCGCCCGGCATGGGACGCCACTTACATAAGAAAAGAACGCGCAAAAGGGCGCTGGAACGAAGTTCCCTGATCGCTAAGTCTATGTGCGAGAGGGGAATTTTTTATTTGGCTAGGGAGCAGATAGCAAGGGATATGGGAGTGTTCTATTGATGATGTTCCGGTAGCTCAGTAGGATCGAGCAACGAGCAAAGGCTTCTGTGAAACAGCTGCGAGTTGCCCCGACGCATCAAGCTTCCTTGAGTAGGCTTGTAGAGGAAGGGACAGCGAGGATATTGGAGTTTCCTAATGGATTGTGTCCCAGTAGTTAAAACGGTTACGTGCTTTTTTATTTTCCCTCGTCTTTTTATTGGCATTGTTCGCTCTTCTTGTCACCGTGCCAGCTTGTTAGGTGATAAAGTAAAGACGGGACATGGAGGTCGGAAATTCTTTATTACAACCTATATAGCATTTGTAGACGTAAAAGAACAAAGTGGTTCGTGGGCGTAACCACCATTGAAAGTTCCTTTGGTTGGCCTCATCGCCTATTGGGTCGAATTTTGTCTCGCAAATGAAAACAAATTGAAACGTTCATGGCGGCGAAAGTTTGTTAAAATGTATAGGATAGAAATAAAATTCGAAAACGTGCCATACAATGAACATGCATGGCAAATATACGAGTCAGGTGATCGACATGGGGTTTGAACAGCAACTTGTTCATAAAACATTTTATGAGACGCTTGTCGAGACGGGGGAACGCGACGTTGTCCGCGCGCTTGGCGAGATGTTTTTCGCGGCGCATCGGGATGGCGCGGATTTGTCGTCGATTCGCTTTGCCCAAGGGGAAGTGTATTTCCACTGCCACGACTATGAAGCGGCCATTTTTAAATGGGAACAAGTCCAGCGCGATGATTTGCGCCCGTGGGCGCAAAAAAACATCGCCGACAGCTGCTATGAGCTTGGCCGTCTCGAGCTGGCCGAGGAGCTGTACCGTTCGATTGAGACGGACAGCGAAACGTTGCAGGCAGAAATCATGTTGCGTCTGTTTTCGCTCTACCGTGAGCTGGGGGAAAATGCGAAAGCGGATGATATGATTAAGCGCGGGGTGTCGCGGTATCCGGATTATCCGAATATGACCGAATGGGCGCGCGCCTTTTTCGAGGAGCAAGGTGATTGGGAAAGCGCCGTTGAGCTTGCGTTAGGAGAGACGTTGCGGACATCGGCGCGCCGTTGGGTCGACATCTTGATCGGTTATGTGGAACAAGGGCATGCGAGAGTGATGGCGCCTGAGCGGTTTTCACGCTGCCTGGCGCTGCTGTATGAAACGGATCGGGTGAAATTTGAGCGGCTCGTGCAGGCGCTATGGAACGGGTATCGAGATGGCGACCTTTATTTTTCGTGGCTGGCGGAGTGGAATCGTCTCTATGAGGAATTAGAGATCCGCCGCGACTATGACTGGAAGAGAATCCCTGTTCTTTTAGCGGATGCGTATGCGGGATTGATGAAAGGTCCGTACCGATTAAAAGAGTTGGTGGAAGTGGCGCCGCCGCTTGTGAAAAGCTGGATGAGTTTAGCCGACGGTCCGGAGGCAGCGGCAGCGGCGGCTGCCTTGTTGGCGTGGAGCGAGAAATTTCCTGAGGCGTTTCAAGAAGAGACGATCAACGACGCCGCTAAGCGGCTCGTTCATGCGAAACGGCCCGTTCGGGAGACGGGTGTGTCGCTGTTTGACGAAATAGCCGATTGGGCGGAAGAACAGCGGGCGGGTTCGCACTTCCGCTTCCGCTGGGTCGTGCGGCAGTTGTCCGATTCGCGGACGCATTGCGTTTTGGTCGCTGGAGCGTCGCGCCATGAACGGTTGGCGTTTTTGCGGACGTTGGTCGGCGAGGCGGCGTTGGCGGCGCCATCTGCGCCAGTGCTGGCATGGAGAAACGGCGGGGAGCTGGAAGTGGCGAAAATCAGCGATGATCAGTTTACCGTTTTCTCGAGCATTGATGAATTTCAACAGGCGGCGGGAGGACGCGCCAACCGATTTCCTGATGATGTTGTCATTGAATGTGCGGCTCCGTTCTCACTCGTGCCGCAAGGGATTGTCTTGTTGGATATCGGCCCGCTCGGCGGGCGCGCTTCATCCGACCATGAAGCGCTTGTGTCGTTTTCGCTTGCTGACAGCATTCTTTTTCTTCTGAACGGCGAGGATCCGTTTTCTAGCGCCGATGAACAGTTGATGCTGCAGCTTCGCGAGCGGGCGCCGCATGTGCCGATGTACGTGCTGCTTCCTCCGGGCGACGGGATGGTGGATGAAGAGGAGACGGCGCGAATGGTGGAGGAAGTGGAAGCGCACGTTCGTACGATCGTTCCGGAAGCCCGTGTCATCGTCTATTCCCCGCATGCGCCAAGCCGCAAGCAGCAGCAAGCCCTCATCGGCTTGCTGGAGGAGATGCGCCGATGCGTGTCTTCTGTCCGCCGCGAGGAAGCGATTTTAACGACGACCGGCCGGTTCATCGCTCATTTGTTCCGGCAGCGGGCCGAGGCGGAAAGTCGATTGGCGGAGCTGGTCGTATGGAAAAAAGAAATGGCGGCCAAACTGAGCGGCGCCATTCATCAGCTTGGCGACCTGCAAGAGGAGAAAACGGCCAAAGCGGCCAAGTCGTTCCACACCGTCTTGGCGGACATGCGGGGTGAGCTGACAAAGGCGATTCCCGATCTGTTGCGCAACATGGCGGAGCTGGTGGGCGAAAACAGCGATTTTTCCCGCTTGCCTCTTGAGCTGAACGACAAAGCGAATGAACGGCTTCGCGCTTATCTCAACGAAGAGGTGTTGCCAAAGCTGCGAGTTGCTATGGAACAGTGGATTGCAGCGGCGGAGGACGAATTCAATGAATGCCAGGTGTTTTTGCATGAAATGAGCGAAGGGTTTAACGCCATGTTTGGCGAAGAGCGGCTTATGCTCGAATGCGATTTTCGCATTGTGGCTGACTGGCGGCGTGACATCAGCCGGTTGACGAGCGGGGCGCAAATCGAGAAGCTGAACATTTTCCTCCGCCGGACGCCGGGTCAGCTGCTGTTGAAAGGAGCGGGCAAACTGCTCGGCGCCTTCGCGCAAAATAAGGCGATGCTGGCGCAAAAATATAAGCAGCTGATCGAAACGCAAGATTACATCGATGTGGCCGAAACGGCCGCTCGGCAGCTGCTGTTGCCGTTTGAATGGTTTGCGAAGTCGATTGAGCGCGACGTCACCCAGTTTTTCCAAGCGCCAGCGACGATGCTGCGGGAAACGCTAGAGCGGCTGGAGCTTGAAATTGCCGCCCAAGAAGGGGAATTGAAGCAGATGCGCACGAATCCCGAAGCGTATCGCGACCCGCTTGTCCTCTTTGGCATCCGTTTGCGGCAATGCGAACAGCTGGCGCAGGCGGCTGCGGCGACGATTCACGTGTAACCATCGGCTGATTGCCGGTGTTGGGCGGGCTCAAACGGACTTTTCACCGCAGGGCCTGCGCATGTGATCCGTTTGACGAAAAAAGAACGAAAACTGCGCCAAAACGGCCATCCCCCGGTCGACGCGAGGGAAATATGGAAAAAGGCTGTTGACAAAAGGGGCTCGCCCCGCTTTTGGCAACAGCCTTGTTTTCTTGCCCGAGCAACTGTGGAATGGAGGGTTATTGCAGCTCAAACGCCCAGTTGCCGCTGCGGAAAATCGGCTCGCGCTTCCCGTCTTTCGTCACGCCGTCAATGTTCAGATCAGCTGAGCCGATCATAAAGTCGACGTGGACGAGGCTGTCGTTGACGCCGCGGCGGTCAAGCTCCTCTTTGGAAAGAGAGGCGCCGTTTTCGATATTGGTCGGATACGCCTTGCCGAGCGCCAAATGGCAAGCGGCGTTTTCATCAAACAGCGTGTTGTAAAAAATGAGATTGGACAGCGACACCGGCGATTGGTGCGGCACGAGGGCGACTTCCCCGAGGCGGCGCGCGCCGTCATCGGTGTCAAGCAAGTGCTTAAGCGTCTCATATCCTTGTTCGGCGCTGAAGTCGACGACTTGACCGTCTTTGAACGTGAGCGTAAACCGATCGATCACGTTGCCGTTGTAATTGAGCGGCTTCGTGTTGCGCACTGTGCCGTTGACGCCGTCTTTATGCGGCATGGTAAACACTTCTTCGGTCGGAATGTTCGGATTGAAGCGCACGCCGCTTTGACTCGTCGCCGCGCCGCCGTGCCAGACGTGCCCGTCGACGAGCTCGACTGTGAGATTGGTGCCTGGCGCTTCATAAACGAGTTGTTTGTATTGCTTGTTGTTTAAGTAATCGACGATGCGGGCGAGCCGGTCGTTATGTTCGCGCCAGGCAGCGATCGGATCGTCATGATCGATGCGGGTGATGCGGAAAATCGCTTCCCATAATTTGTCGATGGCTTCTTCATCGCGCAGATCGCCAAATACTTTTTGCGCCCACGCCGGTGTGGGGACGGAAATGAGCGACCAGCAGTTCCGGTCGGCCATAATGGCGCTCCGATAGTTGGCGAGCGCTTGCGCCGCTGTTTTATTGGCGGTCGCGATCCGCTTTGGATCGACGTCTTTTAACAAGTCCGGATTCGGGGCGTAAATGGATAAAAAGGCAGCGCCTTGTTCGGCGAGTTCTTCCATCGCTCTTGCCCGCCACATCGGATATTCGGAAAACGCTTCCTCTGGGGCGTGGTGAAATTTAATGTATGTAAGCGCCTCGTCGTTCCACTCGACATACACATGCTTTGCCCCGGTTTCGTACGCCGTTTTGGCGATTTTGCGGACGAGCGGCGCCGCCTCGAGCGGGGCGTTGACGAACAGCGTCTGCCCGGGCTGAATGTTCACCCCGACTTTCACCGCCAGTTCGGCGTATTTGTCCAATTCCTTCTCCCAACGGTTCATCTTCCTCACTCCTTTTTTGGACTGACTCATCTCCACTTTATTATAATTCCCGCCGCCTCGCAACTTAGGGAGCTTTACATGTGGACGCTGTCCGGACGAGAGCGAAACGTTCCGATGTAGGACGCGCCTCATGTTGGAATAACAGGATGGGTTGACACATAACGCTGTTGCCGCACATGGATGGCGCTCGATTTATTGCCGCCGTGGCTCGCGGGAGTGCTTTTGTCGGGCATTTTGGCCGCCATCGTGACAACGGCCGATTCACAGCTGCTGGTGATCACGAGCGCCATCAGCGAAGACATTGCGCGCCGTTCTTTGCGCCTTCGCCTGTCGGAAAAACAGCTTGTCGCGCTTTCTCGGGCGGTGGTGGTCGTTGCCGGGCTGCTTGGCTTGGTGTTGGCGATGACATCCGAGTCGCTTGTGTATTTTATTGTCAGCTGGGCATGGGCAGGGATCGGCTGCACGTTGTCGCCGGCGATTTTGCTCTCTTTCTTCTGGAAGCGGTATTCCGGCATCGGCGTCATCGCAACGATTGTGGCCGGTTTTGTCAGCACGGTCATTTGGATTTCCTCTCCGCTTGAGGCCATCGTTAGCTCGCGGTTTGCGACATTTGCCATTGCGCTGGCGGCCGGGGTGCTGTTCAGCTTGTTGTTTCCTGATCGTCAGCGGACGAGGTAGCCTGCCAAGCGGCTGATACGGGTGCCTCCTCCGTCAGGGCAGGGGGAGGCATCGCTGTCATGGCTGTTCGCTCTCCAAAAACTGACGCACGATCTGAAAGGGGAGGAACAAAATGGTTGTCAAATGGCTGCGCGAACACGTCACAGCGTCGTGGTTGATGATGGTGTTCCTGTTGTATTTAGGGTATGAGTGGGTAATGGCGGGATGGGGGAAAATCACGCAAGGGTTTGACGCCACCGGATTTTTAAAAGGAGCGTTGGCGAAAGCCGCTGGGGAACATCCGGCCGTGCAAAGCTGGTGGGCGGCGTTTATCGAACACGTGGCGTTGCCGAATGTCGGATTGTTCAACGTTCTTGTGCCATGGGGTGAATTTCTCGTCGGGATCGCGCTTATTCTCGGATTGTTTACGACGTTTGCCGCCCTCATGGGAGCTGTGATGAACTTCGCCTTCATGTTCTCAGGCACGACGAGCACGAACCCGCAAATGGTGCTTCTTACCGTCTTTCTCCTCGTCGCCGGGGCCAATGCGGGACGATACGGCTTGGATCATTGGGTGCTGCCATATCTCCGCCACTGGTGGAGGGATAAAACGCATCGTCCACACCGACCGGCGGCAGCGCATC
The DNA here is from genome assembly GCF_002809955.1 of Geobacillus sp. Manikaran-105. NCBI lineage: Bacteria > Bacillati > Bacillota > Bacilli > Caryophanales > Anoxybacillaceae > Geobacillus > Geobacillus sp. Manikaran-105. The sequence continues at coordinate 25,139 of NZ_PIJG01000034.1, read as the reverse complement.
AATGACCGCCATCAAGCCGCGTGCGCTGCTTCAGGCTTCCTCCTTTTCCGAACGGCCGCTCCTTCTCCAATGTGGAAGGGGGCGGCCGTTTGCTGCGTCGAAGAAAATGGTTGGCTGTTCGAGAAAGGAAATTGACGAATGACGGCGAAATGATATGCATATGGATGAAGCAGGAGATGTGAACAAGTGTTTGAAAGCGTTTTCTGCAAGGTAACATACTAACCATTCAGTATTTTTTTATAAGGGATGGTGAAACGAATGAATGAAACACGCCCATACTGGCCGAGCGGGCTGCCGAAGGAACTCCGCTATGAGCTCGGCGAACAGCCGCTCTATGGCTATTTGCGCCATCGCGGCGAACGCGAGGAAAACGAGCCGGCGTACATTTTCTATAACAAGGTGATCACGTGGGGAACCTTGCTCGATCACGTTCACCGTTTTGCCCGCTATTTGCGGGAAAAAGGGGTGGGGAAAGGAAAGGTGGCGCCGTCTGAGTTGATCGAATGGGCGAAAGCGCATATGGCGGCGTTCAAATATCCGCGCTATATCGAGTTCATCGATGAACTGCCGGCGACGCCGTCAGGCAAAGTATTGCGAAAGCTGCTTCCGAGGGAATAACATCGCGGCGGGGTTTTGGCGCGGGCCGCCCCGCCTTTTTCTGGAAAAGGGGGATCACGATGGAGAATTTGCGGCAATTAACAGACGAACTGATGGCGAAAAAGGCGCGCGCTGCGCTGGGCGGCGGCGAGGAGAAAATCGCCAAGCAGCACGAGAAAGGGCTGCTGACGGCTAGAGAGCGGATCGACCTGCTTGTCGATGCCGAAACGTTTATCGAGTTCGGACAGCTGAACACATCCGACCAGCCCGGCTTGGAAGAAACGACGTACGGAGACGGGCTTGTCGCCGGCATCGGCAAAGTGAATGGCCGCTCGGCGGTCATCATCGCCGGGGATAAAACGGTGCTCGCGGGAACGGAGGGGAGCGTTCATTTGCGCAAGTCGCGGCAAATGCATGCGTTGGCTGTCAGAAACGGCTTGCCGATGTTTTTTCTCCATGAAGGCGGCGGGTTGCGCATGCCGGATGGGATGGGCTCGGACGGGATCAGCGACAAATTGTTTCCTCGCGAGCTGCTCACCCACCACCGGCAAGTGCCGACGATGGCGGCAATTTTGGGGGACAGCTACGGCGGGCCGACATGGACGGCGGTCAGCTGCGACTTTGTCACGCAGCTGAAGGGGACGTGCATGGCGATCGCTGGACCGCGCATGCTTGAGTTGGCCAACGGGCAGCGCGTCGCGCCGGAAGAGCTCGGCGGCGTCGACATCCACCATCAATACACCGGACAGATTGACGCCGATGGCAAGACAGAGGCAGAATGCATTGGGCAACTAAAAAGGTTTTTTTCGTACATGCCGCAAAACGCGAACGAGCGGCCGCCGCTGCGGAAGACGGACGATGATCCATACCGGATGGTGGAGGAAGTGTTTTCGATTTTGCCGGACAGACGAAGCCGCGTCTATGATATGCGGCGAATCATCGCCTGTCTTGTCGATGACGGCGATTATTTTGAGTATCAGAAATCATTCGGCAAAGCGCTGATCACCGCTTTGGCGCATCTAAACGGCCATGTCGTCGGCATCATCGCCAATCAGCCGAGCCAATATGCGGGGGCGCCCGGGCCGCAGGAATGTCAAAAGGCGACGGAATTCATTTGCTTGTGCGACTCATACCATATTCCGCTCATCTTTTTGCATGACACACCGGGGTTTCGCATCAGTGTCGAGGCGGAAAAAGCGAAAATGGCGACGAAAATCATGGTGTGGAATCAGGCGCTGGCGCTATCCACTGTCCCGAAAATCTCCGTTGTCATCCGCAAAAGCATCGGCGCGGCGTACGGCAATATGTGCGGGCCGGGGATGGGAGCGGATGTTGTTGTCGCTTGGCCGAGCGCGGAAATCAATTTCACCGGTCCGGAAGTCGGCGTCAACGTCGTATACGGCCGCGAACTTGAACGCGCCGACCACCCGCACGAGCGGCGTCAGGAGCTGCTCAAGCAATGGTCGTTTGACAGCTCGCCGTATGGAGCGGCGCGCAAACATTTGATCGATGACGTCATCCATCCAGCAAAGACGCGGAAATTCCTTTGCCAGACACTTGAATATTTGCTGACATCGAAGCGCGAAAAAAGCGAGCGGCTGCTCGCCGCTTGGCCGACGGGGGTTTAATGGAAGTTAATGGGGAATCCCCCTCCGCCAGTGGCGGAGGGGGTGGCGCTGGGCTGTTTCTCTTTCATCGAGGGGCAGCGGTCGGATGCCGCATGTGAGAGGTGAAAAGTCGAAAAATACATTGACAATCCAATGGAAATGGAATATTCTTTAATTAGAAAGATGTCTAAATATCGAATGTTTTTGTCCGTATTTAGATAATTTCCTAAATGTCTAACTATAGACCGGCATGAAAAGTCGGTTGCATGCGCCGCACGCGAAGCTGTGATAAACGAAAGATGCCCCTTTAGCGGTTTATCCAACGAAAACTCGTTTGCAAGGTGGGATCGCTATTGTCATTCAACGAAGCGTTTAAAGCGATCGCCGATCCGACGCGGCGGAAAATTTTATCCTTGTTGCGGAATGGGGAGTTGACGGCAGGGGAGATCGCTTCGCATTTCGATATGCAGAAGCCGAGCGTCTCGCATCATTTGAAAATTCTCAAGCAGGCTGATTTGGTGCAAGACAGGCGTGAGGGACAGCATATCTACTACTCTCTGAACACGACGGTGTTTCAAGATTTGCTTCGCTGGTTTTACGATTTTGTCGAAAAGGGGGAGAGACATGGTGAACGTTAGCCGGCTGACGATCGTGTTGACGGTTCTCGCTTATTTCTTGAGTTTGGCCGCCCTTCCGTATTTGCCGGATCAAGTGGCGATCCATTGGAATGCATCAGGGGAAGCTGACGGCTTCAGCAGCAAATGGTTTGGCGCGTTGTTGCTGCCCGTTCTCATGACGGTGTTCACGTTTTTGATGGCGGTCTTGCCGAAGCTCGACCCGAAAAGAGAAAATTACGCCCGATTTCAAACAAGCTATCGTATGGTCAACGCGGCGCTTGCCTGCTTTTTCTTGCTTTTGCATATTGTAACGTTGGCGTACAATCTCGGAGTTCCGGTCGATATTGGACAGCTTGTGCCAGTTGGTGTTGGAGCGCTGTTGATTGTGCTTGGAAATTATATGCCGAAAATCAAACACAATTATTTCATTGGCATCCGCACACCGTGGACATTAGCGAGTGAGACGGTTTGGCATAAAACGCACCGTCTTGGCGGCAAAGTGTTTATCGCGATGGGGATTTTGTCGATGCTCACCGCGTTTTGGCGCGGAGAGATGAGGGCTGTTTTGTTTGTCGTCATCATCGTTGTCGGCAATTTGTATCTCATCGTTCGATCGTTTCTTTATGAGCAGCAAGAACAGCGCAACCGTTCATAAATAAGCGGCAGGGGGGAGAGGGACGTGGGAATGATCGGTGCGGCGGTGCAGCTTGCCATTTCACTGCTTGTTCCTGTTGGTCTCGCATGGTACGGAAGAAAAAAAGGATGGCTTTCATGGAAAGCGCTCGGCGTCGGGGCAGTTGTGTTTCTCGTTTTCTCACAAGTATTGGAAAAAGCGCTTCACATCGCTGTCCTTGAACCGGGGCGTCCGGCGTTAAAAGGAACAGACAGCGTTTGGCTCTTTGTCCTGTACGCGGCGCTTGCCGCTGGCGTGTTTGAAGAACTTGGCCGCTATGTCGGGTTTCGATGGCTGTTAAAACAAAAACGCGCATATGGCGATGGGCTGTCATTCGGCCTTGGCCATGGCGGGGCGGAAGCGGTGTTGCTCGGGGTGTTGGGCGCCGTCAACGTCATGGTGCTTTCCATCCTCATCCAGTCCGGAGCGTTCGACAAAACGATCGCCCCGTCGCTTCCGGCAGAGCAGGCGGAGCTGATCAAGGAACAAGTGCTGCACACGCCGTTGGCGATGTACGTGTTAGGGGGTCTGGAGCGGCTGTTTGCCTTGGCGGTGCACACGGCGCTGTCGCTCCTCGTTTTGCTTGGCGTGCGCCAGCGGCAGTTCCGTTATGTCCTGTACGCGATTTTGCTTCACGCGGCGATGGACATCTTGCCGGCGCTTTACCAAGTGAAAGTGGTCACGAACGTTTGGGCGGTCGAAGCGGTGCTGCTTGTTTGGGCGATCGCCGCTGTTTCGTTCATTCGCCGCATGAAACCGGCATTCGAACAGGGAGGAGAGAAACGATGATTCGTGTAAAACGGCTTGACCATGTGCAAATTTGCATTCCGTTTGGCGCCGAAGACGAAGCGCGCGCCTTTTACACCGGTGTGCTTGGTTTTCAAGAAATCGAAAAGCCGGAATCGCTGAAAGGAAACGGTGGACTTTGGTACAAAGTCGGCGATATCGAGCTCCATATCGGGACGGAACAACGCGACGGCTACAACAGCAAAAGCCACCCGGCGTTTGAAGTGGAAGATGTGGAAGCGGCGCGCCGTTATTTGGAAGAGCACGGCGTCGCGACGCAAGACGAAAAACCGATCCCAGGGGTGAAGCGGTTTTCGTTTCGCGATCCGTTCCGCAACCGGATCGAGCTGTTGGAAAAAATAAGGTAAAATAGTGTTTGAGGCGAGAATGCTCTCTTTCCCCTTCGCTATCGTAAACCCGTCTCATTCGGGGCATGCTAGGGATGAAGGAGGGGAGGGCGATGAAACGGAAACCGGACAACCAACGCGCCGGGCATCCGGCCCGCGCCGCCGACACTCGGACGGCAGGCCGGACAGCGATGAAGGAGCAAACGGTGCAAGAGGCCTACAAAGAGCGGGAAGAGCTGACGGCCGACTAAAATCAAAAAGCGGGAGAAAGGACGCGTCCTTTCTCTCGCTTTTTTCGTTACGAATGCTCCTCTAAGCTTGCGACCGGCACGCTTTGTTTTTGATTCGGGTTGTCAAGCGGGTGAATCGTGGCTACGCCTTTTTGTTGGTCGACATGCTCAATGTAAATGCGCTGGCCGTTGTACGTGACGTTTGCCATCACCGGCGACGACGCGATTTCTTGCGCCCGACGGACATCCATCTGAAACACCTCCTTATTTGCCGATAACACGCATAGTATGACAGGTGTGCGATTGAACTATGCATGTGGCTGAGATCGGAAAGAATAATTTCCAAAACAATGTGCTAAATAATCAATCAACAAAACCGACCATCTTTTCCTAGCCGATTCGCATGTTTTAATGTAAACTATTTTTTATAAATAGTTTACACATAAGGGGGATGGGGATGAAAACCGAACTAACCGCCCAACTGCTCGAATGGGAACAAAAAGCGCAAAAGCGCCAGCTGCGCCGGGCAGAGGCGTCAGGCGCTTCGGTCATGTTGGACGGAAAGCCGATGTTGAATTTAGCGTCCAATAATTATTTAGGGTTAGCGGATGATAGGCGGCTGATTGAGGCGGGCTGTGAGGCGATGCGAACCTACGGGGCTGGAGCGGGCGCATCGCGGCTCATCGTTGGGAATCACCCGCTCTATGAGCGGGCGGAAGCCGCATTGAAACAATGGAAAAAGGCAGAAGCGGCGCTTATTTTCAACAGCGGCTACACGGCCAACATCGGCGTGTTGACAGCGTTAATTGGCCGAGATGATCTTGTCTTTAGCGATAAGTTGAACCATGCGAGCTTGATTGATGGCATCCGCTTGAGCAAAGCCGCTTGTTTCCGCTATCGTCATAACGACATGAATCAGCTGGAGTCATTGTTGAAGCAATCTCCGCCCGCGACGCCATCCGGCCGCCGACCGTCCCTGAGGGAACGGCGCGCATTCGCTTTTCCGTCACCGCGGCGATGACGGAAGAAGACATTGATATGGCGGTTGACCGTATCGCTTGGGCAGGAAGGCAGATTGGATTGATTTCATAGGGAAAAACGGCGTCACGAGGAGGAAACGCGTGAGAGAACAAAAAAACCAGCCGGACGTTTTTTCGGCTGGTTTCCTTCGATCGGGATGACAGGATTTGAACCTGCGACCCCACGCACCCCATGCGTGTGCTCTACCAAGCTGAGCTACATCCCGAAATGGATGGTGAGACATTTTCGATTATACAAGAAAAGCAGGACAAAATCAATGGCGAATTTTGCGTTGAGTTGGAAAAGGATGCCGTTGAAAGACTATCGGCATCCTTGTTGCTGACAAGTCTGTTTTTTTCTGTTTTCATGCTCCTTTGAACGTATCTTCCTCTGTCTGTCCGCCCCTGCTTTTGCGACAGAGAATTCGCCATTGATTATACGACAAAGCATGCAAGATATCCCGCTAAAGAACTCGTGATTGGAAACGAGTTGTTCAGCAGAGACTCTTTTTAAGTTGAGGAACTTTGCAAAATCGACTCGACTTCCGCCACAAAAACTGCCGATAGGCCGAAAAGAATGGTTTTCCCCGTCTTCTACACGCCTTGGAAAACGAGCGCGGTGTCAATCGTTCCGATCACAGAATCGAACGTTTCTCCGCAGGCGATGATCGTCTCGGCGTATCGATCATGTTCGAGTGTGCACTGACGGATCGTTTTGTTGTATGGGTCAACGATCCAGTATTCTTCCACTCCGTAGGCGCAGTACAAATCTTTTTTCAGCGTCACATCGATTTTGTAGGTTGACGGGCTGACAACTTCGATGACAATGAGCGGCCGCCCCTTATAGCCGCCGATGATTTTTTCAGGCCGTTCGCAATAGACAGCGACATCCGGCTGGATAAACTCGTTCATCACGTTTCCGTTCTTTTCGAGTTTCACGGACAAGTTTGAAATCGGTTGACATGGGCTTTTTCCTTTGATCATGGAAACAAGATTGTCGCAAACGATTTGATGTTCCCATGACGGGGACGGGGACATGTTGATGGCTTCTTGCATGCTCCTCACCTCTTTTTCATTATACTTGAAACCGGTCTCCCTTGCCTACAACGGGTTGTGGAGAAAAAGAAAACGCTAGGTTGCCAGGCGGTATTCAAGTATACTAAAAAGAAAAGAGGAAAGGAGGCCGTTTTCATGCCAGCGCCGGAAAAAGGGCAGCCGTTCACTTATGCGCAATATATGTTGCTCGACGAAGATGTACGCTATGAGGTCATTGACGGCCAAGTCTTCAACATGTCCCGCGCTCCGACGCCGAAACATCAGGCGGTGCAACGTGAATTGTTGGTGGAATTTGCGGCATATTTGCGGGGGAAAGAATGCACCGTATTTGGCGCTCCAATCGACGTTTGTTTGGCGGAGAGAGATGATCCGGAACAAATTCGCGAATGGGTTGAGCCGGATCTTGTCGTTGTCTGCGACAAAAGCAAAATTCGCGAAAAACGAATTGTCGGCGTGCCGGATCTTGTTGTGGAGATTATTTCAAAATCGACGGTGCGCAAGGACAAAATTGTCAAATTTCATCGTTATGAGCGGGCAGGGGTGAAAGAATATTGGATTGTCGATCCGGTGAATGAGACGATTGATGTCTATGTGCTCGAAGAAGGGAGATTCCGCCATCAAGGGATGTATGTCCGCGATGATACGATTCCCGTTCGCCTGTTTCCTGAACTGGCGATCGAATTAAAAAACGTATTTGCCGAAGAAGAATAAGAAAAACGGCTACTGTTCAAACCGCATGCTCCCCTTGTTTGTTTGCTGGGACGGATCCATTTCGCGGGGGAAGAGGTGATTGTTTGCCATATTTGGGCATAGAAACGGAAAAAACAGGCGATACTAACGATCGGTGATGCCTGTGTACAACGAAGAAGAACTGGCCCGGTTTGTCGAAGAAGCGAAGCTGTACGCCCGCTACGGCAAAGTGGCCGATTACATTCCCGCTTTAGGCAAAGCGAATCCGAATGAACTGTCCGTCGCCGTCTACACCCCGGACGGCAAAGTGGCAAGCGCCGGGGACGTGACGGTGAAAGTGACGCTGCAAAGCATTTCCAAAATTCTTGCCCTGGCCCTTGTGTTGATGGATCACGGAGAAGATGAAGTGTTCCATAAAGTCGGCATGGAGCCGACGGATTATCCGTTTCATTCCATTGCCAAATTAGAGGAAAAGCCTGCCAAGCCGCTGAATCCGATGATTAATGCCGGCGCGCTTGTCGTCACGTCGATGATTCAAGGCGGCTCGGTGTCCGAACGGCTAGAACGGCTGTTGGCGTTTGTTCGCCGATTGGCGGGCAACGAACAGATCGCGTATTCGGAGGAAGTGGCCCGCTCCGAATTTGAAACCGCGTTTTTGAACCGTTCGCTTTGCTATTTTCTCAAGCAGCATCGTATCATTGACGAAGATGTCGAAGAGCTGATGGATTTGTACACGAAGCAGTGCGCCATTGAAATGACGTGCATCGACCTGGCGCGCATCGGCTTGGTGTTCGCGCTTGACGGGCGCGACCCGCATTCGGGCGAGCCGATCATGCCGCTTGATGTCGCCCGCATTTGCAAAACGTTTATGGTCACGTGCGGCATGTACAACGCATCCGGCGAATTTGCGATTAAAATCGGCATCCCGGCGAAAAGCGGCGTTTCAGGCGGCATTCTCGCCGCCGTCCCGGGCCGGTGCGGCATCGGTATTTTCGGCCCGGCTCTCGATGATAAAGGGAACAGCGTGACCGGGGTGAAACTGCTCGAGCGGCTGTCAAAAACGTATTCATTAAGCATTTTCTAAGGAGGAAATCACGATGAAAACATTTACGGTCCAGTTTCACCGCGAAGACGACGTCGAAGCGATGAACGTCGGCAAGTTGAGCCAAGAGGATTTTGACAAGGCGACCGAAGGCGGGACGCGGCATTTGTTTGACCTTGACACCAATATCGGCTATTTCGTCTTTTTCGACGCTGAGGACAACGAAGGCAACGTATCGTATTTAATGCTTCAATACGAAGAAGACAGCGAAGACCCGAGCGCGTGCTACAGCTTTGAGCTGAAAGACTTTTACGAATTTATGGCGCTCTACTTAAACGACCTTGAATTCGCCGACGAAGAAGAAATGACGGAAGACGGCGAAGAGGAATACGGACCGATCCACCACCTGGCGCATTTGCTTTACCATATCGTCGAGGAAGGGAAGACGGTGGAGGTGTGAGGGGGATCCCGGGCGAAACAGCCCGGGATTCTTTTTGATCCCGTGGGCCATTCCGACCGCCGTATCGGCGCTGATGTGGAAATTTTTATACGATGGACAAAACGGCATTGTCGCCCATTATTTTGAAACGATCGGTTTGGTCGACCGGATGGGGGATTTATTGACGATATATGTTTATGAAAAAGTTTGATTTAATTGCCTTAACGATCAACACAGCGGAAACATACAAAACCGTTCCGGTCGGCATTGCCATGTTCCAAGGCCAGTATACGATCCCGTGGGGCGAAATTTCTGCAGCCACCGTGGTGGTGACGATCCCGCTTGTGATCATGGTGCTGTTGTTTCAGCGCCGCATCGTTTCCGGGCTCACGTCCGGTTCGGTAAAAGAATAAGGAAGAACAAAGGGTGCCGGCCGGCATCCTTTTGTTTTTGGAAACATGAAGCACGGAGGGGCAGTTCTATCCGCTCCACTCCGTTCATATGTTAATGACAGACGGGCTAACGGGGAGGGATGCGTAAAGAAGAAAGAGTATGCAATTAATATTCTGAATATTTGTAAAAATAAAAAGCAGCAGCCGCGGGAAGGGGGTGGAATTCGTTTTTCTTCTGTCATTTGGACCAATCAAGAGGAGGGGAAGGCGTGCGATTTGACCGTCCGTTTGAACAGTATGCGCTTGGCGAGCGCCACCGTTCGCGCGGACGAACGATCACCGAAGCGGATATTGTGCGGTTTGCCGGCGTTTCCGGCGATTTTTACCCGCTGCACATGGATCAGGAATACGCCAAGCGGACGCCATTTGGCGAGCGCATCGCCCATGGGATGTTGACGCTGTCGGCGGCGACAGGGCTGTGGATGATGGAACCGGGAGTGGTTCTGGCGTTTTATGGCATCGATTCACTCCGTTTCGTTCGTCCCGTCAAGATCGGCGATACGATTTACGTGGAATCGGAAGTGAAGCGGTTGACGGAACGGGGCGAGGAAGCCGGGCTCGTCACGGTGCATCAGCGGATCGTCAACCAGCGGGAAGAGACGGTCGTCGATGCCGTTGTGCATGTGCTTGTGGCGCGGGAAGGAAATGTCTCTGCAAGAGCTTAGCGGCAAATGGGAGGTTTCGAGAATCAGTTGTAAGCGGTTTCGAAGAAGAATAAAAATGATTCTTGAAAAAAATGGGCCTTATTGATCGATTTTTTCCTGCTGTCAGATCAAATGAACGGGAAGGAGTGTTGCCGATGGCGATGTCAACGATGGATGCGGCCGAATTGAAACGCCAAAAAAAGCGGGCCGCTATATCGAGTGTGGTCGGCACGACGATTGAATGGTACGATTTCTTCCTTTACGGGACGATGGCCGCGCTTGTGTTTCCGCAGCTCTTTTTCCCGCAAAGCGACCCGTACGTAGCACTTATGCAGTCGTTTACAACGTTCGCCTTAGGATTTGTTGCCCGGCCGGTCGGGGCGGCTATTTTCGGACATTTCGGCGATAAAATCGGCCGGAAGGCGACGTTGGTCGCCACGCTGCTGTTGATGGGATTGGCGACGGCGTTGATCGGCCTGATGCCGACCTATGAGCAAATCGGCCTGTGGGCGCCGGTGCTGGTGACCGCGCTGCGTCTCATTCAAGGCATTGGCGTCGGCGGGGAATGGGGCGGCGCTATTTTGATTGCGATGGAGTGGGAAGAAGGGAAACGGCGCGGGTTTATGGCCTCGCTGCCACAAATGGGCGTGCCGTTCGGGCTGTTGTCCTCTTCCCTTGTGACGACGCTGATGCTTGCGGCTGGCGGCGACAGCTTTTATGCGTGGGGATGGCGCGTTCCTTTTCTCATAAGCTTCCTTCTCATCGCCATCGGGCTGTACATCCGGCTGAAAGTGCTCGAATCGCCGCTGTTCCAAGAAGCGATGAAAAAACAAGAGACGAGCAAGATGCCGGTCGGCGAGGTGCTGGTCAAGCATCCGCGGGAAATCATTTGGTCGGCGCTCGCACGGGTGATCGAAAACGGATCGTTTTATATTTTTGTTACGTTTATCGTCAGCTATGGGACGACCTTTTTGAACATGGAAAAAAGCATTTTCGTCAATGCGACGATTATCGCTGCCATCATCAATGCACTTGCCATTGTGTATTCCGGCCATTTATCCGACCGATGGGGGCGGCGGCGCGTCTACATGACAGGAGTCATTTTGCTTATGCTTTGGGCGTTTCCGTACTATTGGCTCGTCAACACAAAAAGCGTAGGTCTGATCATGTTGGCGACGATCATCGCCATGGTGTTCCACGGCATGCTGTATGGCCCGCAGGCGGCCATGATCGCGGAAAACTTCCCGACGCGCTTGCGCTACAGCGGCGCTTCGCTCGGCTACCAGTTGGCATCGATCATCGCCGGCGGCCCAGCGCCGCTCGTGAGCACATGGCTTTTGCACAAATACGGCAGCGCCACGGCCATCTCCTTCTATATCGTCGTCATGGGCTTGATTTCACTCGCTGGGGTGAAAATGCTTCAAGACCGCGCGCGTCAGGCGATTGATTAGATTAATCGGACTGAACTCCATTATGGGCGCCTTTGCGTTCGGGCAAAGGCGCCTCTTTAAACGTTCATCTTCTTTGGCGAGGAGACCCCGACTTCTAAGCGAGAGCGAAAGTCGGGGAGGAATCGCCCTTCCTCCTTTCAATTAACAATGTACTAGCATGCTCAACTCTTTTTAACTTTTTCCAGCTTGCTGAAGCATGCACTTTTGTGCCATCTAACAGCCGAAGGTCAAAATAACCACTGCTTCTTCTGCCAAATATAAAACATTCTTTCCTTTCGTATACCACCTTGTCAAACAGTTGAAACCCTTTGACAAATCGTGGAGCTTTGTTTGATTTTCGTTTTCCGCCTTTTAAGATGGTTGCTTTATGCAATTGACGGTTGTTTTTTCGAACGAATTTTAGAAGATAAACCGTGCCACTTGGCTTGGCTAGTGGATTTCCACTAATACAACGAGCATCCACCATATGAGATTTAGACAGTCCATTAGCAATGCGAATACATTTGGTGATATACCCGTATGTGATATTTGCATGCGAGTATTTTTCTCTTATCCTACTAAACATTGCCCATCGCATGGCGGTCATCTGACTAGCATCCCTCATAGGCGGTCGTTTGCGTTGAAATATATGCTCAAGCCCTTTTTCGTGAATTTCATGGTGGCATGTTTTGCATAGAGTGATCAGATTATCTGGTGAATCACCTCCTGTCTTTCGACTTTCAATATGATGCACTTGGAGAACAGGGTCTTTCTTTTTTCCTTTGCAATATTGACAAGTATGATTGTCTCTGTATAGAACATACTCTCTAACATTCCAAAACCCCATTTGTTCTCCTTGTTGATATTCCACCCCTCGGATATTTAGGTTTTTTAATTTCTGTGTATCGAATGCTGCTACCTCAATAGTGACAGATGTGACAGGGAGAATATTGTAAACTAAGTCAATCAACTTTATATGCGAGTTGATTTTGTGTTGAATAGATGGTGGTAACCATCCCTCTGGTTTTCTTCTGTTAAGAAATCTGGCTTCTCGGTAGCGAGTCTTTCTGTTTCTTCGACTTCTACGGAACTGTCTCCGTATAGCAAGTAATTCCACAATATCTGTTCGAAGTTGCGCTTCCGCTTCAAACAGCACATCTTTCTTTGTTGTTGCAGAAATTCCTACATGTCGTGTCCCCATGTCAACACCCAATGACACGGGTTGTTTGTAACCACTGCTACCATATAAAAGCTGGATGGTAAAAGGTGTCCTTCTTACTACTTTTGCTTTCTTCTGTTTTAGCAAAAGTCTTGCTTTCCTTGGTGAGCATGGCATGAGTGGTTTTCCATGCTTATTGATAATGTACACGAACAAGACGTGTACCTCCTTTCAGGAGTGAGTTCCTCCTCCCCAATGTTGGAAGGGCTTGTTCGGCAGACAGCACCGCTCCTACCCATCAGAGCTTTTAACCATCTGCGACAGGGTTACGGACTGGAGGAGCATCCGTAAGTGTCATGACCCTTCCAACGTAGCCATTGAATGGCTGAGGGTAGTCAACTAGGGCTTGCCAAGCCCCCACTTCAAAAGCCGTTAGGCTTTAAGTGGTGGGTAGTTGACGCTCATGATAATGGTTTTCTGCTTGAATCCGAATGTTTCATACAGTTTCATCGCTTGATTTCCTGCATATACACGCAAACGAACCTCTGAATATCCATCTTGTTTCAAATGTTCGATGCCGGCTTCTATTAATTTCCTTGCCATTCCCTTTCCTCTAAATTCTTCTAACACAAACAATTCATAGATGAATCCATATCTTTTCCCAGTAAGCAGGTCTTGACTTGCTCCGATTAAAATCCAACCTATCAGATGATTGCCTTCCGTTGCGATCAAATAATAGCTCCCTTTCTGCAATAATGGCTCAATCAGTTGTTTGACTTTTTCCTCTGACGGTTTTGCTTCGCCTAATGTGCCTTCGAATAATGCTTGTGGTGTGAATGATAAAATCGTTTTGTATTCCGAATCGTTTGGTTTTCTAATTTCCATGGAGTTCCCCTCTCCCAATGCTTCATAGATGGTTGGTTAGGCTTTTTTAGGCACTGGATCTTCGAAAGTCACGGGCTTCACAAACACGGCGGTCTCCGGGCATCTTTAGGCCATGCTGTTCGTACGACGATCGGTTGGCCGCTTGTCGCCGCCAACCGTCTTCTTTCGGTATTTTCCAGGGCCATCCACTTGCTTTTGATTTCCCTACTTTTCAAGCAATGCCCGAACATCTTCCACTGGAAGATCCACCAACTGAGCAATGTCTTTCTCCGTCATTCCTTTGCGCGCCATGTTACGGATCAGTTGCTTCATTCCCTGTTTCATTCCCTGTTTCATTCCTTGCTTGATCCCTTGTTCAATCCCGCGTTTCATCCCTTCTTCCCATCCCGCTTTCCTTCCCTTTTGCTCATAGGAAATGATCAGCTCCAACACTTTTTCTCTTTCTTTCGTTTCCATCGCCTTCACCTCTCTTTGCAGTTGTTGCTCTTCCTCCTCCGACAGCTTCACATATGTTTCAAAAAAGCCCAACAGCAGCCGCTGCCTCGCTTCATCCAGCTCCAATCGCACCAACATGCGCAAACACTCTTTTTTCAACTCGACTTTCTCACTTTCAGTATACCCCATTTTGCCAAGGAGGGCAGCTGCGATCGGATTGTCATGCCGGATGTAGTCTCTCCAATGTTTCTTGCGCAGCTCTACGGGGAAAAAGCGAAACTGCAGCACGTCGCCAAAGGGAAACTCGATTGAGAACACGGATGGTTCCTCGCGAAGGGCATCATGGCTGAAGACAGCGATCGGAACGATGCGCGTGCGGTATTTTTCAAACAGACGGCTGAAATAGATAAACATGCGCTCTGGAAACGATGGTTGCACGTAGCTTTGATTCTCCACATGAACGATGATCAGCCCATTTTCCCCTTTCAGCTTCGTCTCGATCAATAGATCGACGCGGTATTTTTCACCTGCCGTGACATCGGTAAACAGTTCTTCGGACAGAAAAGACAAATGGCTGAAATCAATGTGTTCGTGCATGTCGGGGAAAAAGAGGAGAAGAAACTCTTCGAAGAACGTTTGAATCAGCTCTTTGAACAATCGGTCATGGTCAATGGCCATTCGATCACCTCATTTTGAAACGTTACATGATAAACTGGTTCGTGAGCAGAAGAAAAAATCCTGCATGGAAACTATAAAAAATCGATTACGAGAAGGCTGGTGGAAAAACGGCTGTCACCAGCCAATCAACGGCATTTCGCCAAAAAGAAGGAGCAACCCATGTCTGAGACGGATAGGAAAAACAACGCTTGACAACCGTCCTGTCTTTCCGATACGATGGTGATGTAATCGATTACATAAGCGAGAGGACTACGACCAATGGCAAGCATAAAAGACGTGGCGAAGCGGGCGAACGTATCGACGGCGACCGTGTCGCGCGTGTTGCGCAACACGGGCAATGTCACCGAAGAGACAAGGCAGCGCGTGCTTGAAGCCATTGAAGCGCTGAACTACCAGCCGAACGTGCTCGGCCGGTATTTGCGGCGGATGGAGACCGAGACGGTGCTCGTCGTCGTGCCCGATATTACGAATCCGTTTTTCTCAAAGGTGCTGCGCGGCATTGAAGCGGTCGCCCTCGAGCACGGCTATCAGGTGCTGCTTGGCGATACGCAAAACGATGTCCGGCTTGAGGAGCAGTATTTGAATTTGCTGCCGCAGCGGCAAGTCGACGGGATGATTTTTTTGACCGCCCGCATCGGCAAAGAGCTGGTGGAAGAGATGGCGCGGCAGTTTCCGATCGTCTTGGCGTGCGAGTATTTGGAAGGGGCGGACATCCCGACCGTTTCGATCGACAACATCAGCAGCGCCCGCAAGGCGACAGAACACTTGATCCGCCTCGGCCATCGCCGCATCGCCCACCTGTCCGGGCCGATGAACATCATTTTAAGCCGCGATCGGCTGCGCGGCTACCAACAGGCGCTGGCCCAGCATGAGCTTGAGGCGGACGCTGCGCTCGTGCAGGAAGGCGATTTTACCTATGAGTCCGGATATAATTTGACGCTGAAGCTGCTCGCTCTTGAGAAGCCGCCGACAGCGATTTTTGCCGCCAACGATGAGATGGCGATTGGGGCGATCAAAGCGGTTCGCCATCGAGGCGGACGCGTTCCCGACGATGTCGCCGTTGTCGGATTTGACGACATTCAAATGGCCTCGATTTTTGAACCGAGCCTCACGACGATCGCCCAGCCGATGTTTGAGATCGGGCAAAAAGCGATGGAATTGCTGCTTGCGCTCATTGAAGGAACGAGCGCGCGGCGGCGTCAGCTTGTTCTTCCCGATCGGCTCGTCATTCGCGATTCGTGTGGAGGAGAGCGCTCTGGGCAAAGGGGCTGACAGCGCTCTCTGTCCGGTGCGGGGAACGGGCGGATTTTTTTGCACGGTGATGTAATCGATTATATCACTTAGAAAACGGACGGCGAATCGGTGGAGCATATGGGACAGAGAAAACAAATGAGCGCAAGGGGGAAAAGGACATGGGAAACACACTTCCAATCCGCCTCGGCTTGATTGGAGCTGGAGGCATTTCCAAAGAACATATCAAGGCGGCGCTCACCCTGCCCGAGCGCGTCGTCTTGCAGGCGATTTGCGACGTCAATGAACAAGCGGCCGCGGAGAAAGCGAAAACGTACGGCATCCGTGAAGTGTATTGCGACTACAAGGAACTGCTCGCTTCACCAGATGTCGATGCCGTCATCATTACCGTGCCGAATTTTTTGCACGCCCAAGTGTCAGTCGACAGTTTGCGGGCCGGAAAACACGTTCTTTGCGAAAAGCCGATGGTGACGAAAGCGGAAGAGGCGGACGCCATCATCCGCGCCCGTGACGAATCGGGAAAACAGTTTATGGTGTCGTTGAACAACCGCTTCCGCCAAGCGGCGCAATGGCTTCATGAGCGAATCCAATCTGGCGCGTTCGGTGAGATTTATTACGCGAAAACGGGTTGGGTGCGCCGCCGCGGCATTCCCGCATGGGGGGCGTGGTTTTTTGACCGCGAACGCTCCGGCGGCGGCCCGCTCATCGATTTGGGCGTCCATATGCTCGATGTGACGCTTTGGCTGCTCGGGAACCCGAACCCGGTCGCGGTGACGGGGAAAACGTACGCGAAGTTCGGCCCGCGTCGCCAAGGGGCATGGCCGGGAACGACGTTTTCGCCTGATGCCGCCTATACGGTCGAAGATTTCGCCGCGGCGTTCATCCAGCTCGAAAACGACGCGACGGTGCTGCTGGAGACGAGCTGGGCGTCGCACATTGAAGAAGAGCGGGCATATGTCGAATTTCTTGGCACGGAAGGCGGCGTGCGCTGGGAGTGGAATATCGCCGGCAAGCGCCAGGAAGTGAAATGGTTCCGCAACGAACACGGCGTTCCGGCCGATGTCACGCTCCATTTTGAGGACCAGGGCGAACGGGTGGCGCTCCTTGACCACTTTGTCACGAGCATCACGGAGGAGACGGCACCGCTTTGCACGGCGGAACAAGGGCTTATGATCGCTAAAGTGTTGGAAGCGATTTACGAGTCGTCCGAACAAGGGCGGCAAGTCCGCATTGAATGGTGAGAAGCGGTGCTGGCTTCCCGCGAGCTGTGAACCAAAAACAAGCCGTCCTTGCCTTTATGAACGCAATCCGAAAAAAACAAGGGGGATCCATGAATGACTACACCCATCCGCGTTGTCGTCTGGAACGAATTTCGCCATGAAAAGAAAGATGAACAGGTAAGAGCGATTTATCCGGAAGGAATGCATACCGTCATCGCGAACTACCTAGCCGAAGCAGGGTTTGACGCCGCGACCGCTGTCTTGGACGAACCGGAGCACGGCTTGACCGACGAGGTGCTCGACCGGTGCGACGTCCTCGTCTGGTGGGGGCATATCGCCCATGATGAAGTGAAAGATGAGGTTGTCGAACGCGTCCACCGCCGCGTGCTGGAAGGAATGGGGCTCATTGTCCTTCATTCCGGCCATTTCTCGAAAATTTTCAAAAAGCTGATGGGGACGACATGCAATTTGAAATGGCGCGAAGCCGATGAAAAAGAGCGTCTCTGGGTCGTCGCCCCGGGCCATCCGATCGTGGAAGGAATCGGACCGTACATCGAGCTTGAGCAGGAAGAAATGTACGGCGAGTTTTTCGACATCCCAGAGCCGGACGAAACGATTTTCATCAGCTGGTTTGAAGGCGGAGAAGTGTTCCGCAGCGGTTGCACGTTTACGCGCGGGAAAGGGAAAATTTTCTACTTCCGCCCCGGCCATGAAACGTACCCGACGTACCATCACCCGGATGTGCTGAAAGTGATCGCCAACGCCGTCCGCTGGGCCGCGCCGGTCAACCGCGGGGAAATCGTCTTTGGCAATGTCAAGCCGCTTGAGCCGATCAAAGCGAAACAAGGAGGAGTGACGCAGTGAAACCGATCAATGTCGGCATTATCGGCACGGGCTTTTCCGCTTCTTCCCATATTGAGGCGCTCCGACGCCTGCCGTTGGTGAACATTGTCGCCATCGCCTCAAGCAGCCAAGAAAAAGCGGAGGAAGCCGCGCGCCGGTTCGGGATTCCGAAAGCATACGGCGACTACCGCGCTTTAATTGACGACCCGGACGTCGAAGCCGTGCACAACTGCACGCGCAACGTCCTCCATTTCCCGATCAACAAGGACGCGCTCGAGGCGGGAAAACATTTGTTGTCGGAAAAGCCGCTCGCCATGGACAGCGAACAGTCAGCGGAATTAAAGCGGCTCGCTGCACAAAGCGAAAGCCTGAGCGCGGTCTGCTTCAACTACCGCCACTACCCGCTCGTTGTCGAGGCGAAAGAGCGGCTCGCCCGTGAGGCGAAGCGCGTCCATTTCGTGTACGGCGGCTATGTGCAAGACTGGCTCTTGTATGACACGGACTACAACTGGCGGCTCGACCCGGCGCAAAACGGCCCGTCGCGCGCCATCGCCGACATCGGTTCGCATTGGTGCGACACGGTTCAGTATGTGCTTGGCAAGAAGATCGTTGAAGTGTTCGCCGACTTGCGCACTGTCCATCCGGTCCGCTACAAGCCGAAACAGGAAGGGAGCACGTTTGCATCCGGGCATGCTCAAGACGCCGAGCCCGTCCAGATTGACACGGAAGACGGCGGCAGCGTGCTCGTCCATTTTGACGACGGCACCCACGGGGCGTTTACGATTTCGCAAGTGAGCGCCGGCCGGAAAAACCGACTCTATTTTGAAATCGCCGCCGATGAGATGACGCTCGCTTGGGACCAAGAGCACCCGAACCGCCTCTGGGTCGGGCGCCGCAGCGGCCCGAACGAAGAAATCGTCCGCGACCCGGCGCTTTTGTCGCCGCAAGCCGCCGCTTACGCCCATTATCCGGGCGGCCATGAAGAAGGCTGGCCGGACGGGCTGAAAAATTTGTTCCGTGATTTTTATGGCGCCATCATCCGGAAGCAACGCGGCGAGGCGCTTGGGGAACTGCCGTTTGCGACGATCGCCGACGGCCACCATACGATGACGATCGTCGACGCCATTTTGGAAAGCCATCGCACGAAACAATGGGTGCGGGTGGCGGAATAAGCGGCGTCAGCGCGGCCAGCACGGGCGCGAACGGCGCGCCAAAACAAAACGACACGGCGGAGCCGGCCGCCGACCGGCCGGCTTCACACCGCTAGAAAGGGGAGAAGAACGAGATGAAAGTAGGCGTATTTACTGTTTTGTATCAACAGCTGCCGTTTGAGGAGATGCTGGACAAAGTCGCCGCCATGGGCATTGAGGCCGTTGAGCTTGGCACCGGCAATTACCCGGGCAACGCCCATTGCGATCCTGACGCGCTGTTGGACCAGCCGGAAAAAATCAAAGCTCTGAAAAAAGCCGTCGCCGACCGCGGCCTTGTCATCAGCGCCTTAAGCTGCCATGGCAACCCGCTTCATCCGGACAAAGCGTTCGCGAAACAGTCACATGACACGTGGCGGAAAACGGTCAGGCTCGCCGAGCAGCTTGAAGTCCCGGTCATCAACGCCTTCTCCGGCTGCCCGGGCGACCATCCCGGCGCCAAATACCCAAACTGGGTCACGTGCTCCTGGCCGCCGGATTACTTGGAAATTTTAAAATGGCAATGGGAAGAAGTCGTCATCCCGTACTGGCGCGAAGAAGCGGCGTTCGCCAAGGAGCACGGCATCACGCAAATCGCCTTTGAAATGCATCCGGGCTTTGTCGTCTACAACCCGGAAACGCTCCTCAAACTGCGCGAACACGTTGGCGACGCGATCGGCGCCAACTTTGACCCGAGCCACTTGCTTTGGCAAGGCATCGACCCGGTTGAGGCGATCAAGCTGCTCGGCCGCGAAAAAGCGATTTTCCACGTCCATGCGAAAGACACGTACCTAGACGAAGCGAACATCCGCAAAAACGGCGTGCTCGATACGAAACATTACAGCCAAATTCTCGATCGCTCATGGGTGTTCCGCACCGTCGGCTACGGGCAAAGCGAAAAAATGTGGCGCGACATCGTCAGCGCCCTGCGCGCCGTCGGCTACGACTACGTGCTGTCAATCGAACACGAAGATATGCTCGCTTCGATCGATGAAGGGCTGTCAAAGGCCGTCGCCCTCTTGAAAAAGGTGTTGTTCAAAGAAGAACTGCCGGAGATGTGGTGGGCATAAAAAGAAGGCGGCAAGGGAAAACGATCCCTTGCCGCCCGCGGTTTCAGCGTAAGCGCGAAAAAGACCCTCCAACGCCTGCCAAGAGGCGCACCTGCTTTAGACCACTTGCGCCGTCTCGCGGCCTACGCGCCCTTTCATGAACAGCAGCCGGTGCCCGTCCACCGTCAAATCGATCATCGCGCCATCCAACACATCATCGCCTGACTTTTTTTCCGTTTGCCTGCAAGTACGCGACCCGGTACCACTTGCGCCCGTACTCAAAATACATGTACCGCCCGCGCCGGAAATCGATCCAAAACTTCACCCGCTCACCATTTACGTTCTTCCATACATACCCCCACGCCCGGTCTTGGCGGATCGGCGCCATTTTCGGGCGCGTGGAATTGATGGCTTCATAATACAGGCGGTGTTTGATGTCAAACAGCACCATCCCGTTTGCCTCCTTTTGGACATGATACTATATGTATAGCGCCAAACGGGCAAAAATAGACATGCTGGCTCACTCATTTCGTCTCAGCATTCGCCCTGCGAGCAACCGAACGGCCAGCGTCAACAGAAACATCGTAACGAGCGAGTATTCCCACTTCCAACCATGATATTCGATCAAATCCGTATGCCGTTCAAAGACAACCTCAAGGGCTGTCAGCACCGCCGCATACCCCGCGCATTGCGCCGCCACACCCGGCCAGCGCGCTCGGCGCGAGGTGGCATAGACGTACACACTGACAACCGGATAGAGAAGATATTCAAAAATGACGCTGTTATTTGTATAAGAAGCAAAAAAACAGACCGGATACTCGAGCAGCCCGGCCCCCGCCACGATCGAACCGAAAAAACTCGCCGCATATGCATTCAGCAAAAACGACACCCATACATCCCGCGCTGGCAAAATGAGGAAACTCAACAACAAAAGCCCCACCCCGACCGCAACAAGCGCCCAAAGAATCCATTGTTCCATGATCGCCCCCTGGATGCGAATGATGTCGATTTTTCTTTAGTATGGGATGAGGGAGGGGGGAGTATGTGAAATTTTTGGTGTTTTCATTTTGCAACAGGCAATAGGCCTTAGAAGTGATGGTCTTATGTATGTTCTGTCCTATGAAAAAAAGTGGAATTTTGTAAAATAGTAGGCTCTTCACCACAAAATATACTTGACAATCAGGTTGTTTTCTGATCAAGGGTACAAAAAATGCGAAATTTCCTGTATGGTAAAGGTGACCAAACCATTATAAATGCACCTTGAAAAGTTAACCTTTGCATCACGCTGCACACCCCAAGCGTCGAAGCACCTCTTCCGGTTGTTGATCTATATATTCCATAAACCGGGCGATGGCTTGGTCAATATCCATTTGATCTTTGTGAAACACATTGGCAATGACCGCATCCTTGAGCCATTTCCACAAGCGTTCGATGGGATTCAGCTGTGGGGAATAAGGAGGTAAAAAGATCAAGTGAAACGATTCCCCTTCTTGGCGCAAGAAATCTCTCACCATTTTGGCATGGTGGATGCGGGCATTGTCGAGCACGAGCACGATCAGCTGGTCTGGATAACGGCTCTTCAAGATCTTTAAAAAATCCAAAAACGTCGTCGCATTCGCAGCGACTGCTCGATGAAGAACGGTGTCCCCATTGAGCACATTCACCGCCCCAAATACAGAAACGTGGGCATGATGGCCGTACGTGGGCACTTGTTTTTGTCGGCCTGCCTCCGACCAAGTGGCCCGCAGGATTTGATAAGACCGGACATGAGTTTCATCGGCATATAAAAGAATCGTATCGGGAGTGATCAATTTTTTTTAATGAGATCCATTTGTTTCTCAAACGCCTGCTGTTGTTCGGCATCGCCTTTGGCCAGGGTATAGGTGGGACGAGTCCAAGACAATCTCATTCGATGTAAAAGTTTGCGAATTCCTTCCCGGGACATGTCCACCTCGTAGTGTTCACGGATATAAGACTGAAGAATCCGCGTATTCCAAGAAGAAGCGATGTCCCAACCGAGTTCGGCCGGGGTGTGGGTCAAGATCGTCTGTTTCAGTTCCTGTTGCTGTTCCAGTGTCAAAAACGGCTCCCGGCCCGGCGGATATTTCCGATCGAGCAGGAGATCGAGCCCTCCTTCGTTGAATAAGGAGACATAAAATGCGACGCTTTGGCGGCACAGGTTGAGCATGGAAGCGACGTCTTTCCCCAGATACCCTTCCATGACGAGGCGAACGGCCATGACGCGTTGACGCAGGGAAATGTTTTTGATTTTTTTCTCTTCCTTTCGAAGGGTTCGTGGCGTCCATCGATGGTCATTGGTGATTTTCAATCGTTTCATTCCGTTTCCGCTCTTTTTCTTCGTGAAGTACCTAGGAGCAGTATAACCGGGGTGGAAGCCACTTATACGGACGTTAATGTTTCAATGTGCATCTATATAGTTTGCAACACAAAGATGGTTGGTAATTTATAGGGAGGAGAAGGAGAGATCGGCGGTAGCTACCATCATGAAAAATCAAGAAGATTTTTATGTAATATTTTATTACATTAAATGTTATAAAAAATCTAAATTTTCTATTGACAAAAATAATATAATCAAATTAATATGTATTTAGGTTATAAAAAATCACATGAATGAATATATGAAATATTTCAATTCATTATTATGTAATAAAATATAACAATTGAAATGTAAAAGATACTTAAAATATTGTTGGATTTTTGAATTTTTTACATATACCTTTCTTTTTTCTAGTTGTCTAAATACTAGTCGTACGCTTGAAACTGAAAAAGTAGTTGCTAAAAGGGGGTGATGCCGGGGAAGAGTGTAAGAAATGAACTTAAAGTAGCCTTGGTTTTCTGTGTATGCATTAATAATAACTAACTTGTTGAGGGGATGTATGAACGGTCGGTTTAGGTGGAAAACGTGATTTTGGTCCAATCGTTAGGGATGATCATGAACCTATTTTTCGTGAAGAATGGGAAGCAAGAGTACTTTATTGGAGGAGAAGGTATGGCTGTAAAAAAACCAACGATTGAACAATTAAAAAGAATTGCAGAGGAGTTTCATCTCACTCTCACGGATGATGAACTATCTTTATATCAAGAATTAATGGAAGGTACAATTGAATCCTACAACCGTTTAAATCAGCTTGTAGAACCTAGCCTCCCAGTAAAATATCCACGCACTCCAGGGTATCGCCCAAGCGCTGAAGAAAATCCATACAATGCATGGTATTGGAAAACTAGCATAAAAGGAAATAGTACTGGAAAATTAGCGGGGAAAAAAATTGTTCTAAAAGATAATATAAGTCTAGCAGGTGTTCCTATGATGAATGGTTCAGCTATTCTAGAAGGTTTTGTACCTGACGAAGACGCTACCATTGTAACTAGGATACTTGATGCTGGTGGAGAAATTGTAGGTAAAGCGGTTTGCGAAGATTTGTGCCTATCTGGAGGCAGTCATACTTCTGCAACAGGCCCCGTCTTAAATCCACACGACCCTACTAGATCATCAGGCGGTTCTTCTAGTGGAAGTGCAGCATTGGTTGCTGCAGGTGAAGTTGACATGGCAATAGGCGGCGACCAAGGGGGATCTATTCGGATTCCTAGCTCTTGGTGCGGCGTGTATGGTCTAAAGCCTACATACGGGCTTGTTCCTTATACTGGGATTTTTCCAATTGAACAGACGATAGATCACACTGGTCCTATTGCTAGAACTGTTGAGGATGTCGCTTTGCTGCTTGAAGTGATAGCTGGGGCAGATTGCTTAGACCCAAGACAGTCGGGTTTAGCAGTGAAACCATACACAGAATCACTTGTTGGTCATGCTAAGGATATTAAAATCGGAATCGTAACGGAAGGCTTTGGCTGGGACGGTCTGTCCGAGGAAGATGTAGATCATTTAGTGAGAGAAGCCGCGCATTCTTTGAAAAATAGTGGAGCAACAGTGGAAGAAGTATCGATTCCCATGCATCGGGATGGCATTCACATCTGGAACGGGATTGGCATAGAGGGGCTTACTTCCTTAATGGTCAAAGGCAATGGCATGGGAACGAATTGGAAGGGACATTATAGTACGAAACTTCTTGATGCCTATGGGAAAGCACGCAAAATACGAGCCAATGAATTTTCCGATACAGTGAAAATGACAATCTTGCTTGGACAGTATATGCAGGATCAATATAACGGGAAATATTACGCGATCGCACAAAATCTGGCTCGAACATTAAAACAAGCCTATGATCATGCACTAAAAACATATGATGTGCTGATTATGCCAACAACACCGATGAAGGCGACAAAAATTCCTTCTTCGGATGCTTCAAAGGAAGAAATTATAACGAGAGCTTTAGAAATGATTTATAATACTGCACCATTCAATGTTACAGGACACCCAGCCATGAACGTACCGTGCGGAAAATCCGAAGGGCTGCCTGTCGGGATGATGATCGTTGGAAGACATGGCGAAGATGACATGGTTTTGCGTGTTGCTCATGCCTTTCAGTCGACACATGAACGTGTTGCTACAATATAAAGCTAACTTGTATTGCTAGATAAAAGAATCACAGGAATAAGGCCCATGTATAAAAAATCTTTTTAAAAAATACTGAATGTTCGGAAATAAGAAGTTCTGTACAGAGTGTTATTTTTATCTTACAACAGACAATGCTAAAACTTAAAGACAGTACAACATTGCTATTTTATGTAACTATTCACCCCAGTGCTAGTGTATAAAAAAGCCCAGCACAAATAGGGCATTTCGGTCATAGAAAATGCCCTAGGTAGCGGAAAGAACTCGATCGA
>NZ_PIJG01000033.1:0-32382 GCF_002809955.1 Geobacillus sp. Manikaran-105 | reverse complement strand
GATGCAACCCCAAGTCAAGGAAGGAGGACGAAGTCCGTTTGCACTTCTGGGGAGTTGCAAGCCCCCACTTCAAGCGTTCGCGAAGTGGGGGTAGTTGACTTGGCAGCCCTGTGAACATGATTTCGAAGACGGCTTTTCCACTGTTTGCTTAACAGACAGTGGCGAAACACAAACCGTTTTCCCACGCGCGCTCATCGGTAAAACTGTACATCATAGCCTTCTTTCAACAACACTTGGTAGATTTGCTGAATGTGGTCTTCGTTTTTTGTCTCGAGCGAAAAGTGAATTTCCGCCTGACCTGGCAGCACTTTGGCGCCGATGCGCTGATGATGAATCGACATCACGTTTGCCTCAAGCTCCGCAATAATGCGCAGCAGCTTGTTCAACTGGCCCGGCTTGTCGGAGATGACCGTTGTAAACGTAACGAATCGCCCGGCTTCGACGAGCCCCCGCTCGATGATGCGGGAAATGAGCGTCACATCGACGTTGCCGCCGCTTAAAATGGCGGCGACTTTTTTGCCGCGAAACGGCAGCTTTTGATACAACAATGCCGCCAGCGGACAAGCTGCCGCCCCTTCGATCAACAGCTTGTTCCGCTCGAGCACATACAGCATCGTCCGCGAAATTTCCGCCTCTTCCACGCATACAACGCCATCGACGTATTGCTCAATGTATTGGTACGTAATATTGCCCGGCTTTTTCACGGCAATCCCATCGGCGATCGTATTCGATGCGGCAATGGAGACGGGCTGTTTATGGCGTATGGCCGCCGTCATGCCTGGGCAAGCCGATGACTCAACGCCGTACACTTCAACCGATGGCTTCAGCTGTTTTAACGTAAACGCCAGGCCGGCCAACAAGCCGCCGCCGCCGACCGGACAAAGAACGACATCGACGTCGGGAAGCTGTTCGATCAGCTCCAAGCCGATCGTCCCTTGGCCAGCCATCACCGCCAAGTCGTCAAACGGATGAACAAACGTCATCCCCCGTTCACGCTGCAACTCTAACGCATATTCCAAAGACTCGTCAAACACATCGCCGTACAGCACGACTTCCGCCCCGTAGCTTTTCGTCGCTTCAATTTTGCTGAGCGGCGCCCCTTTCGGCATGACAATCGTACAAGGAATGCCGAGCATGCCGCTTGCGTAGGCGACCCCTTGGGCGTGGTTGCCGGCCGAGGCGGCGATGACGCCGCGCGCCCTTTCTTCTTCCGTGAGCGACATAATTTTATTGAATGAGCCTCTCACCTTAAACGAACCTGTTTTTTGCAAATTTTCCAGTTTCATATACACGTCATTGCCGGACAGCCGGCTGAACGTCTGCGAATGCTCAAGCGGCGTTTGGTGGACGATGCCTTTCATTTTCGCTCGCGCTTGTTCAATGTCTGTTAACGTCAACATCATCAAACCACCCTTTCCGATCGGCGATCGGTTCGTTTTCGCTCCGTTTTATTATATACAAAGCATTTCGCCGCCGACAAATGTTGCTAGTTGGTTTTGGATTATTTTTAGCATATAGTTTTGTTGCGTGAAATCATGTTCAACAAACATCGCTGCAACCCGCTTCCTTTGTCAAACCGTTTGAACGTTGGACTTGTCCCAAAACATCAGAGTGTTTCTAGAGGAAGAGCTGTCTACGGTCTGTTCTTTTTCTTTTGTGAATACTGTTTATTTAGAACATTGTTCTATAGATATAGCCAATTGCCAACGGGAAAAAGCGGCCAAAAAGATCGGCGATAGGCAAACGCGAGGGAATTTGCTAATATGAAAGAAAAGCATTCGGAAGACGAAAGGATGAAACGGTTGTGACGAAAAAGTTGTACTATACGGCGCCGGATGTTGACGTGTGGACGACAACGGTGACAAGCGTCCGCCAAGACGGCGAAACATACATTGTCACCTTGGCGGAAACAGCGTTTTACCCGGAAGGCGGTGGCCAACCGTCTGACGCCGGCACGATCGCCGGCTTGCCGGTGCTCGATGTGTTTGACGAAAACGGGGAAGTGTATCACCGCCTTCCTGCCCACCCGGGAATGGGCGCCATTTCATGCGTTCTTGATAGGAAACGGCGCCGCGATCATACACAACAGCATAGCGGCCAACATGTATTATCCGCTGTACTCGTTGAACAGCTCGGCGCCGAAACAGTCGGTTTTCACCTTGGGCGCGAGGTCGTCACAATCGACATCACGGCGGGTGCGCTGACGGAAGCAGACATGCTGGCAGTGGAAAACCGGGCCAACGAACTCATTTACGCGAATCTCCCGGTCGAGACGTATTGGGTGACGCCGGAAGAAGCAGAACGGATGCCGTTTCGCAAGCGTCCCGATGTCCAAGGTTCTGTCCGTGTTGTCGAGATGAAAGGGATCGATTTGTCGGCGTGCTGCGGCACCCATGTGAAACGCACGGGCGAAATCGGCGTGATCAAATTGCTGAAAGCAGAGCGCCATCGCGGCATGACGCGTCTTTCCTTTCTTTGCGGCGGCCGGGCGCTTGCCGACTACCAGCAAACCCACCGCGTCGTGCAGGCGGCAGCAGGTCGGTTCGGGACAAGCCGCGATCAGCTGCTCGACGTGATCGCAAAATGGGAACAAGAGAAAAAAGAATGGGAAAAACGGCTGCGCCAATACGAGGCAATCGTCTTTGCCGTCGAAGCCGAACGGGCCGCCGCCGAATCAGGACGTGCAGTGATTGGCCGTTACGACCAATATGGGGCAAAAGAACTGCAAATGATCGCCCGTCTGATCGCCGACCGTTATGGCAAAACCGCGCTTCTCGCCTCCACCTCCGATTGGCGCGCCGTGATCGCCAAAGCACCGTCTTCCTTGCTCCATGCAGGGAACTGGCTGAAAGAACAAGCCGCCCTGTTTGGCGGCAAAGGGGGCGGCAACGAGCGGCGGGGGCAAGCTGCTTTTCCGTCCCTTGAGGCGCTTAGCCAGTTCCTTCCCCGCGTGGAAACGGCAGGCATCGATTGACGGCTCCTGCCCGCACCGCCCGGTTGCTTCGATTCGTTTCGTCCTCCCGTCGGATCGATGCGATGTCCGCCATAGCCGACGGAGAGCGGTTTTTGTAAAATGAAAAACGAAATGTGCAGCTAAGGAGTTTGAAGAGATGAACGATCGACTCGTACAATCGCAAATCGAAGAGCTCGAACGAAAGCTGCGCGCTTATGAGCGGCTCATCGAAACGCTTCCGTTTCCGTTCACCTTTGCCGATTACGAAAGTGGAATCGCCATCGAAAAAAAGCGCGGCGACGTCCGGCCGCACCTTCGCACCATTCCACCGTCCCTTGAAAAGGAAGCCAAATGGCAGTGGGATATTGACTTGTATCACGACGTACCGTTTGAAAAAGTGGAAGCCTTTTTGACGCCGTTGCTCGATCTCGTGCCGCACCATATCGTTTTTGTCGACGACAACGGGATCATCACGCTTTGCAATTTGCAGGCGGCCATTGACACGGGCGTCGAGCGCGACGCCATCATCGGCAAACATATTCGCGAGCTGCTGAAGCTGCCTGACGAGCTGATCGCAACGCTCGAATCGCTTGAAAAAGGCGAGCCGCTCTACAATCACGAGGTGCTCGACCGATTTTACGGCATCGTCAACACCCGTTTTATTTACAACGATGACGGATCGATCAAACGAGTCATCAGTATGTTTCAGTCGCTCAATATGATGAAAGAAACGGAAAAGCTCGCCGTCGCCGGCCGCATCGCCGCCGGCATCGCCCATGAAATCCGCAATCCGCTGACGACGGTGCGCGGCTATTTGCAGCTGCTCAAAACCGAGCTGCCAGACCGGATCGCCTCGCTCGTCGAACGCCTGCTCATTCCTGAGCTTGACCGGGCAAACGGCATCATCACCGACTTTTTAAACATCGCCAAGCCGGCGGACGTGAAGATGGAAACGTTCCGGCTGCACCGTTTTTTGCGCGACGATGTCGGCGTTCTGCTGCAGAGCGAGGCGTTGCTGCACAGTGTGAACGTCCATTTTGACCTCGACGAACAACTGGACGATTACGAAATGAGCGGCGACCGCCGCCAGCTTTTGCAAGTGTTTTTAAACTTATTCCGCAACGCTGTGGAAGCCAAAGTGGCCAAAACGATGAATGTCACGGTGAGCAGCCGGAAAGTGAACCATATCGTCCAGCTTCGCTTCTGCGACGATGGGCCCGGCATTCCGCCGTCGGTCATCGACCATGTTTTCGATCCGTTTTTTTCAACGAAGGAAACGGGAACTGGGCTCGGCCTGTCGTTATCGAAAAAAATCGTCGAACTGCATCGCGGGACGATGAAAGTGCAAAGCGATGCACGCGGCACTTGTTTTTTGATCGAATTTCCGCTTTGCAGCCAACCGCCGTTTCTTTCGTCGTAAATTGCTTCCGAAGAGGGAGGCCATCCCGGCTTCGGAAGCGATGAGGTTGATGATTTAGAACAATGTGTCACTTTATCATGGAAAAAGGGGGAACGATTATGACCACGCCCGCTCCGCCCAACGGCAAATGGCGGCGCCTGTTCGCCTTGTTTCTTCCCATTTTTGTTTCGCAAACGGGCCAATATGCCATGAACTTTGTCGATGTTGCCATGTCCGGCCACGCGAGCGCCGAAGATCTTGCCGGCGTCGCGATCGGCTCCAGCTTATGGGTGCCGGTGTGGACCGGCGTCGGCGGCATTTTGCTCGCCTTGTCCCCGATCGTCTCGCATCATCTCGGCGCCGGACGCCATGACTCAATCGCCCGCGCCGTCACCCAGGCGCTCTACTTGGCTGTCGCGCTTGCTGCCGCCATTGTCATGGCCGGCGCCGCTGCCGTGCCGTTGATCTTGAAACAGATGTCTTTGGACGAAAACGTTCGGCATATCGCCTTTCATTACTTACGCGCCTTGTCGTTTGGGATCGTCCCGCTGTTTCTTTATTCTGTGCTCCGCTATTTCATCGATGCACTTGGGCAAACGAACGTGACGATGTGGATTACGCTCACCGCCTTGCCGATCAATATGCTGTTCAACTGGCTGTTGATTTACGGGCATGGCGGGTTTCCGCGCCTTGGCGGCATCGGCACCGGCTATGCGACAGCGATCACGTACGCATACTGCTTCGCGGCCGCTGCCTTTGCCGCGGTGAAATTTCGCCGTTTGTCTCCCTATCGCGTGCTCGTCCGTTTTTACCGTCCGTCATGGGCCGCATGGAGAGAGTTGCTGAAAACCGGGGTGCCGATCGGATCAGCCATCTTTTTTGAAACGAGCATTTTCGCTGCGGTGACGCTGCTTGTCGGCCGGTTTGGCGCCGAAACAGTCGCTGCCCATCAAAGCGCCCTCAACTTCGCTTCCTTGTTGTATATGATTCCGCTCAGCTTATCGATGGCGCTGACGATCGCCGTAGGCGTTGAAGCTGGGGCCAACCGTTATGAAGCGGCCAAACAATATTGCCTGATCGGCATCACCCTCGCCTTGGCGGTCGCTGCCGCCGCTGCATTGTTTCTTTCCATCTTCCGCGGCGATGTTGCTCGACTGTATACAAACGATCCGACAGTGGCGGCGTTGACGGGGAAATTTTTGCTCTATGCGATCTTCTTTCAAGTTTCCGATGCCATCGCCGCTCCCATCCAAGGAGCGCTGCGGGGCTATAAAGAGGTGAACGCCGTTTTTTGGTCCGCTCTTCTCGCCTATTGGGGCGTTGGCCTTCCGCTTGGCTGCGCGCTCGCTCTCTTGACTGCCGCCGGAGCGTTCGGCTATTGGATCGGCCTGATCGCCGGATTGGCAGCAGGTGCTCTGTTTCTCAGCTTTCGCCTGCGGGCCGTTTGGCGCAGACATGACAGCGGGCGTGCGCCGCTCGCCTCCTAAACGGCCGCTGCCCAAACACGGGCTGTTTTTCCTGAACCGAAACACCGCATAAATCGTTGTTTGCGCATATGCAGTCATAGGAAAAGGTGTCCCGCTCCTTTTGGGACACCTTCGCTTTTCATACAACGCCATTCATCCGCCCGACCAACCATGCAGTGATCGTTTTTATTTTTTTATTTTTCCCCCTGCGGCGACGGCTGCTGTTTCATATACGCGAGCACGTCAAGATCGATTTTCCCTTTTTCTAGTTCGCGTTCCTCAAAGTTTTCTGTATGTATATACGCTGTCAGCGCTTCGTGAAGCGCCTCGCTGTCGGCGGCGCGCTCTTTCGGCAAGTAGCCGAGCCGGATCAAGTGGGCAGCCGCCTCTTCCTTGACCGCGCCTTCCATTACAGCCACTTTTTCGGGGCGCGGTTTCTCAAAATAAAGCTGGCGCAGCTCATACAGGCGAATGAGCTCCTCGATCGGCCGCGGGTGGTCGTCAACGCGCAAATCGATATAGCGGTCATTGTACCCGCCATAGCCGCCCCTTTCTTTCACAACGAGCAAGGCAGCCGACTGTTGCCCGCGGCGGTCGCCCCCCGCCGCCTGACCAGCTTGAAGCGCCTTTAGCAATCGCTCGGCGAGCGGCCCTTTGGCCTGCTCGAATGTTCTTCCCATCGCCAGCACCGTTTCCTCCCCGGCTAAAATATTGCCTTGCGCTGCATAGTTCGGTCCGGTAATGCCGCCCGCCCACGGGTAACATTTTTTTCCGGTGAACGTTGCTGCCCGTCCTTTCGCATCCACGATGCCGACCTGGCGCAAATCGCGCTCGCTGTCATCGGCAACGAGCAACTCAAGCGTTTCTTGCGCCGTTTTCCCTTGTTCCATCCATTCGAGGCCGCGTGGGCCGTATGACGTGTTGGCATATGACTGCGTCGCCACGGCGCCGACGCCCGCTTTCGCCCACGGCACGACCGCGCCGACACCTAAAAATTTCGATTGAACAGCGATGCCAAGCTCCCCGGTCGCCGGGTCAAACGCCACGATCGAAAACGTCGCCACAAGATCTTTTGGAAGATGAGTCATGTCTTTGTCCCTCCACACAGTTTTCACTTTTCCTCTCTTTGTATAACTTCTCCCCGCCCCTCTCATCCTCCTGCCTCTTTCATCACAAAAATGGCGGGGGACAGCCGCTCTCAAGCCGCCTCCCCCGCGCCGCCCATTATCCGTCTAGCACCATGTCGCCCCGACGATAATGAGCAAAATAAACAAGACGACGATCAGCACGAAACCGTAGCCGCCATAACCCGGGTAGCCGAAGCCAAAGCCGCCCCAGCCGCCATAAAAGCCGCATGTCATATTCGTCACCTCCTTGCTAGCAAGTAGGGTTCGTTAGTACACCCAACCACCGATACATGCGCATCCGACAATAATCAACAAGATGAACAGAACGACGATCAACGCGAATCCGCCGCCGTAAGCTGCACCCATTTGCCAGCACCTCCTTTGTTTTTGTACTAGTAGACTATTCACAAACCAGGAAAATGGTTAGGTGTTTCGGCAAAAATAGGTATTTGCCGTAAAAACAAAAAAACGGCCCGTTCTCGGACCGCTTTTATGCTTTAAGCGAGCTTCGCTTCCATTTTTTTCGCCCTGACGCCTGCTTGATTTGAACAGCAGAAAACAAAATAAGCGCCGCCCAGATGCAGCTAAACGCATAAAAATGCGCTTTCGTAAACGGCTCGCCGAACAAAAAGACGCCAAGGAGAAGGCTGATCGTCGGCGAAATGTATTGCAAAAAACCAAGTGTTGTCATCGACACACGCTTCGCCCCTTTGGCGAAATACAAAAGCGGCACGGCCGTCGCTGGCCCGGCTCCAGCCAACAGCGCCCATTGCCACCATTCGGCCGTCTTGACGAGGGCTGGCGTTTCGTTGTACACCCATAATAAGTAAACGGCTGAAAGCGGCATGACGGCCATTGTTTCAAGCGTCAAGCCAATGGACGAGTCAACGCTGGCCAGTTTTTTCACTAAGCCGTAAAACCCGAACGTCAATGCGAGCGATATGGCGACCCACGGAAACGCGCCATATTCCGCCGTCATCGCCGCCACGCCGGCGGCGGCCAGAAGAACAGCGGTCCACTGCCCTACGCTCAGCCGCTCGCGCAGTACGATCATCCCAAGCGCCACACTGACAAGCGGGTTGATATAATAGCCGAGGCTCGTTTCAACAACATGATGATGATTCACCGCCCATATGTAGACAAACCAGTTGGCGCTGATGAGCACGGCAGCAGCGGCGATCCCCCATGCCTTAGCCGGCCGACGGCGCATCGCCCGAAGCTCCCGGCGGAAGGCGTCAGGCTGCCCAGTCGCTGCCAAAAGGATGGCCATAAACACGAACGACCAAACGATGCGGTGCGCCAAAATCTCAAGCGCCGAGCGCGCCTCAAGCAGTTTCCAATAGAGTGGCAGCACTCCCCACAACAAGTATGAGGCGGCGGTGTACAAAACCCCTTGCTTTTCTTCACTGAAATGCCCCATATGATGTTCTCCTTTTCCCTAATCGCTTCCGTTCCATTATACCGCCGCCGCCTCATTTTATCTATAAAAAAACACGACCGCGTCATCCGGCGTGTTTTTGTGAACAAAACGAGGGGAAACCGACGCAAAACGGGATGCGCCCGCCCCCTTTCACCGTCTTGCCTAGCCGCACTGTTTGACCCGTCTTCCCCTTCTTTTCCGTCCGGCTTCCTACCAGGCGACACATACACAACCGACAATAATCAACAAAATGAACAAAACAATGATGAGCGCATAACCGCTGCTGACCAAACTGCTCATGGCGGACACCTCCTTGATCCCGTTGACGGGACCATCATATGCGTCCGCCCGCCCAAACGACCGGGCCAACGCCCATTTTTGCAAGCTGGCGCCTATTTTTCTTTCGTCCCAGTCTCCCCCCACCAACCTTTGCGCTTAAAATACAGGGCAATGAGGACGGCGACGGTCGCCATCAGCAGCAGGGCGAACGGATACCCGTACCGCCATTTCAGCTCGGGCATAAACGAAAAATTCATGCCGTAGACACCGGCAATAAACGTCATCGGCAAAAATATGACGCTCACCAATGTCAACGTTTTCATAATGACGTTCATATGATCGGATTTGAGCGACAGTTGCAAATCGAAAATGGCGGACAATGATTCCTTAAATGCGTCGAGCGCCGCCGGCACGCGGGCGAAACGGGAGGCCACCTCATCGATGTATGGATTCGTTTCCGCGTTGATGTACGGCAGCTCGGCATGGCGGATCGTTTTGATCGCCTCTTCCTGCGCTTCGGCCACTTGCCGCAGCTCATGAAGATGGGTTTTCATCCGGTAAATTTCACGCCCGATTTCATTGGCGAACGGCGTCGCAAACACTTGCCGCTCAAGCGCCTGAATGCGGTCGGCGATTTGGTCGATCACCTGCAAAAAGCGAGTGACGGCTAAGTCCAGGAAATGGTAAAGAACATATCCAGGGTACAGCGCCTGATCGCGATGATCCAACAGCCGTTCTTTCACATGGCCGATAAACGGGTCATCTTCATCCATATAACTGATGATATGCCGCTCGGCGGCAAGCAGGCGAATGTTCGCCGTTCGGCCGGACGGACGGATGATAAACAACGATACAAAAAGGAATCCTTCGTACTCATCGACCAGTGGAATGTCTGTTCCACCTATAAGCCGTTTTCGGGCGAGCGGATGAATCGACAGCGAGGAGAGGAGCCGTTCCAAATCCGGCTTGGCGGCGGCGGTGAAATGAAACCAGCACGACTGGCCGCCCGCCGGCGCATGCCGTTCGTATATTCCGCCAAGCGGCAAGCGGGGGCTCGGATGGATGGCCATACACGAGTCTCCTTTCTAACTGATGCGTTTATTCGTATTGTTTGCCGTTTGCCGAAAAACTACTCCTCGCCGGCCGCCGAAAAAACGGCCGGAACATCGGCGCAGCAACGCCGCCCCGTGCCCGCCGAAAGCCGCTTTTGTTCGCCGAATGGAACGATGCCTTAACAAAGCAGGAGCGTCCATCGGACGGCAGCATTCGAAAAAAAGGAGGACCATCCCTCCCTCTTGATCGGCAGGCGGTTGGGGCGCGACGGCCGCGCCCCCGTTTGCTTGGCCTCCGCTCAGCGCACCGCTTCCGGCTCCACATGAACGTGCGTCGCCCGGATGTTATGCCGTTTTTTCATTAAACGCTCGACCTCGTCGGCAATTTCATGGCTTTTCACTACCGTCAACTGCGAATCGACGCGGATGGTTACTTCGAGCACAACGTCATTGCCGAGCATGCGCGCCTTAATATCCGCGACATCGCGCACCCCGCTGACCGCAGCGATTTCTTGCCGGTAAATGGCGAGCTTTCTTTCATCAAACCCGTCGGTCAACGCATGGGCCGTTTCCATAAACACCTCCCACGCCGTCTTGCAAATGAGCGCACCAATGACGAGCGCCGCCAACGGGTCAAGCCATGCCCACTCAAGATGCGCGCCGACAATCCCAAGCGCGGCGCCAATGCTGACGAGTGCATCCGATAAGTTGTCTTTCGCTACGGCCGCCAGCGCCATGCTGTTCGTCCGCCGCGCCAGCCGCACATTGATGACATAGATGATGAACATCACTGCTGCTGAAGCAAGGGCGACCGCTGCCGCCAGCCAATCGGGGGCGGCCTCCCTCCCGCCGCCAAGAAGCGTGCGGGCACCGTCTGTAATCACATCAATACCGATGGACATCATGAAAAAGGCGGCCAACAGCGACGAAATGTTCTCCGCCCGCGAATGTCCGTACGGATGATTGCGGTCGCGCGGTTTTTTGGCAATTTTCATGCCGATATAGACAGCGACGGAAGCCATCACATCGCTCAAATTGTTCCATCCGTCCGCTTTCACTCCGTCCGATCCGGCTGCCGCCCCGGCCAAAAGCTTGCCGGCTGCCAGCAGAAGATAGATAAAGAGGCTTAACAACACCCCAGCCTCCGCCCGTTGTTTCCGTTCCACTCCATTCACCAACCTAGCGTTCTCGTTCTTGCACGTATCAGTGTACCAGCTTGATAGCGGTTGGGTCTATAGCAACAAAATTGCTTTTTTTCATGAGTATAGGGACAAGCCAATTTTTTTGCTCAAAGACAAAAAACGGCTCTCTGGCATATGATAAACCAACTGAGTGAAAAAGGAGAATGCCATGATGACGTATTTGGACTGGTTGGCGGACATGGGGATTGACGGCGCCCACCCCGGCGGTTTTGAGTTGACAAAACAAATCTTACGTAAACTTAATATTGACCGCTCAACCGCCGTGCTTGACGTCGGCTGCGGCACAGGGCAGACAGCGGCGTATATCGCTAGACAGTACGGCGCGGACGTGACGGCCATCGATCTCCATCCCAAAATGATCGCCAAGGCGAAGCAGCGTTTCGGTGCCATGGCGGTTCCGGTTCGCCTGCACCAGGCTTCGGTCGAATCGCTGCCGTTTCCCGCCGGCACGTTTGATCTTGTCCTTTCCGAATCGGTGCTCGCCTTTGTTTCACTGCCTGCTGCCCTTGCTGAAATCTGCCGCGTGCTGAAGAAAGGGGGCACGTTCATCGGCATCGAAGCATGCCATAAGCGGCTCACCGCCGCCGAGCAGCAGCGGATCGCCGCGTTCTACGGCTTCAAGCGGCTGATGACGCCCGGCGAATGGAAAAAAACGCTTGAACAAAACGGATTCCGCTGCCGCCATTTCTTTTACAAAACGGCGGCGGAGGCGGCGGGCGAAGGGGCGCCGGCCGTCATCGTCTTCCCGACGACGCCGGAGATGGCAAGCATGTGGCAGAAGCATCAGCAGCTGACAGCGCAATTTGCCGACCGGCTCGGGTACTGCGTGTTTTGGTGTGAGACATAGGGGCTGCAACAAACGAACACGGGTGCTGACTCAAAAGCCCCTTTTTGATGAAATGGAACCGAAAGTATGTAAAAAAGAGACCACCTCTGAAACCCTTGGTTTTACCGGGTTTTTCGTGGTGGTCTGTTTTTCCATGCTGCCCTAGATAGAAGCATTGCCGCTCTTTTGGGCCAGCCCCGTCTTTACACTTTTTTTACCGCTTGAAAATATTCTTCCATTGTCATGCCGCGCTCTTTCATCACGGCGGCGGCCTTCCGCCCGACATAGCGAAGATGCCACGGCTCATACTTGTAGCCGGTCACCGCTTCCTTCCCTTTCGGATAGCGGATGATAAACCCGTATTCGTGCGCGTGGGCGGCGACCCACTGTCCTTCTTTTGTCGCCCCGAACGCCTCGGTCAGCTGGCAGCCGATCGACCGGCTGCTAATGTCGACTGCAAGCCCCGTCTGGTGTTCGCTTTGTCCCGGGTGGGCGACGGCCTGGACGGCTTTTTTCTCCCCTTTTTGCCGCACCTCCTCCGCAAAAATCGCCTTCTGCCGCTCATACGACCGGTAAGCGGACACCGCGACAAGCTCGATGCCATCGCGGCGGGCGGCGGCAAACATTTCTTCGAGCGCGGCGGCCGCCTCGGCCCGCATACGCCGCTTTTCTGCATTCGGGTCGGCAAACGAAAACGGCACGCGCGGCACAACCAAATCGGCCGGCTTGTAACCGGACGGAAGCGACTGCTCTTTATTGACGAGCACCAAAATGTTGTCCGGATTCATAATGACCTTTTGGCCGTTTCGCACCTCGATGACGTTCCAATATTTCGCTTCAAGCTGCAAATCCGGGTCAACCGGCCGGTTGAGTTCCTCTCGTTCATGAACGCTGGGCGGCGCCGTATGTTCCGCCGGCTGCCCGGGCGAGCCGGCCGCGCCGCCGTCACCGCTTCCTCCCGTTTGGCAGCCAACGAGCAACAGGCACATGAGCGCCGCCGTTTGCCAACGCTGATTCATTCATCTTCCCCTTTTCTGTTTCCCGGGGCGCACCGAACAGCCGCCTCATCATCAGCTGCTGCGAACCGCCGCTTCGAGCGCCACCTCGATCATTTCGTTAAACGTCGTTTGCCGTTCTTCAGCTGTCGTCTCCTCGCCGGTTAAAATATGGTCGCTGACCGTTAGCACCGACAGCGCCCGGCAGCCGAATTTGGCCGCCAACGTATAGAGCGCCGCCGTTTCCATCTCGACGGCCAATACGCCGTAGCGCGCCCACGTTTCCCAGTTTGGTTCGTCGTTGTAAAACATGTCGGCGGTAAAGACGTTGCCGACTTTGAGCGCCAATCCTTTTTCCATTCCAACGTCGTATGCCGTCCGCAGCAAGTGGAAATCCGCCGTCGGCGCATAATCGCGGCCGCGGAAAATGAGACGGTTCATGTTGGAATCGGTGGATGCGCCGATCGCCAAAATGACGTCACGCACGCGCACATCCGGTTGAATGGCGCCGCATGTTCCGACGCGGATGAGCGTCTTTACTCCATAGCTTTGGATCAATTCGTTGACATAAATCGAAATGGACGGCACTCCCATCCCCGTCCCTTGGACGGAGACACGATGCCCTTTGTATGTCCCCGTAAATCCGAACATGCCGCGCACTTCATTGTAGCACACCGCCCCTTCCAAAAACGTCTCGGCAATGTATTTGGCGCGCAGCGGGTCGCCCGGCAGCAAAACGCGTTCGGCGATGTCCCCTTGTTTGGCTCCGATATGTACGCTCAAACTCGATTCCTCCTTATGACTTCGAACGGTTATGGTTCGGCCATGCCCTTGTTTATCATATCATATGTTTGCGGAAAATGGCAGTCTTGCCTCGAGTAGCTTGAGCGAAAGGCGGGCATACTATTCGTGCCCACACGGCGGGAAAGGAGGAAAGACGGTGAAAAAGAAACTTGAGCAGGCGGTGGAGTACGCCAACAAAACGAATCCATCCTCAAAAGCGAACAACCAGCCGTCAACGTCCAAAAAAGAAAAAACAAAATTTTAAGGGAGAGCTGCTCTCCCTTTTTAAGACGTTTTCGAACGATAATCGTCGCGATAGCGGCGCGCAAGATACCTTTCGTTGATATACAGCACCTTTTTGTCTTTGCTGCGCGTATATTTTTTCTCGCGCTCGCGCCGCCTGGCGAGCAGCCAGCAGGCGAACAAATAAAGCGGCAGCACAAGCTGCGTTGTTCCGGCAAATACATACCAAAATCCATCGATGTCGGCCAAATCACGCAAGTAGACGCCGATGCCGCTCAGCCGATAATAGGCAACCGCAACGATGGCCGCAATGATGACGATATTGGCCGCATGGAGAACAGGAACGTTTCTCCAGCGAAACAAAACGCGCTCCACCTGCTCTTTGAGCCAAAGCGACGCGGCGATCGAGACAACGCACAGCAACAGTGCCAGCGCCAATGCGGCCATATTCCGTCCCCCTCCCAGTTCCCTTCAGTCTCCGCTCCGCCCGCCCGGCGCCGCCTGCAAACATTTTCCGTCGATGAACCGCCCTTTTGCCGCATACACTAACGACAACGACAGTTCAAGGAGGGAAAACGATGGGCAAAAAGCATCGCAACCGCATCAACGGGCAGAAAAAGAACAACCATATTCCAAAAGAGGCGTTGATCGCCGAAGACGCAGCGCACGCCAAGGAATACTCGGCCGCCGGCGGCCGGAAAAACGGCCCGGGCCATCACGACAATCCCGAATCGTAACAAACCCGGAGAAACCCTTGTGCCGCACAAGGGTTTCTATTTCGATCAGGGCTCCGACGGCTCGACTTCGTCCCACGCCAGTGTGACGACTTTCGTATAGTCTCCGCGCTCCATTTCCTCTTCCGTTGCCTTTTCGTTCAACACTTCATCATCGTCAATTCCCGGCGCTACCGTCGGCGTGTCGCGCCGTTGTCTTTGCTCTTCCATCTGATCCGCCCCCTTTCCTTTCTTATCCGTTCCCTAAACGGTCGGGCTTTATTCGATGTTATTGCTATTATACCATCCCCAATCGGTTGAAGGCGACTATATTTTTGAATATTCCGTCAACAGACAAGCTGGCGTTCCACCCGTTTCCAGCCATCCGGGCAGAGGCGGTAGTACGTCTGTCCTTTCCGCCCTTCGTCGATCAAGACAATATCGCCGGTCCCCATAAACCGGGCTTGGCAGTTTTTCGGCATCAAATCAGCCACGTTAAACATTCGGTACAAAATCGACAGCGCCTCATGATGATCGGCGGCCGTCACGGTCAACCGGCATACTTGACGGTATCCTTTCGTTTCCCCGAAGCGCGGCGTTTGGAAAATGACCGCCTCATACGCGCGTTTGGCCAGCCACACCTTTTTCCCCCATAAGCGAACCATTGTTTTCCTCTCCCTTCCCCCAATAAATCGAACGTTTGTATCTTATACTATTGGTGATCATGCCTGTCGAATCCTTCAGCAAACTAGCAAACCTTTTGTCGAAATGGCCCCGGTCTTTTGACAAAATTCGCCCGATGTGGAAAGGAGGGACAGCCGGATGCCGCTTCGCCCGCTCACCGTGCTGCGCCGCCCGCTCGAATACGTTTACCGCTCATTTTTATACCGTCATCCCGTTCGCATTGCCGATGCTCGTTTGTTCTGCCGCCTTTCCGACCGCCTTTCCGTTTCAAGGTGCGAACGCCCGAGCGACGACGAGGCGGCGGCCGTTGCTATGATTCGGCAGAAAACGGCGGCGCATAACCGCAACAACATCACGCGCACAGCCGCCTATTTCATGTTTTTTGAACGCCACCCAGAAGTGACGAGCGGCATTTGGCCATGATGAAAGCGGCCGCCATCGCGGCGGCCGAGTAATTGTAAAAACGACGACGGTTACTCGTCGTCGACATCAATCTCTTCGTCGATAATGCATTTTTCCAGCAAATAGTCAAACGTAATATCCGCGAGCTCTTCCAGTTCCTCCTGCGTCGGCACAAAGCCGCGGCGGATGAGCTGTTGGTAAAAAAATTCGGCGATCTCCTCCGTATCAATAATCACTTCAATCTCCTTCACTCCATCTCGCCCCCCTTTGTAATGTTGTATGTCGCCGCCTTCCGTTTTATGTCAAAAATCATGTTGTACTACTTTTTCCGCTTCCTTCATACCATATGTACCAATAAAACAAAAAAATACGGAGGCGGAACAAAATGGACAAGCTGACGATTGCAGATAAAATAATGGAAAAAATTGTTAACAGAATGGCTGCGTTCGTCCTCTTCGCCGGCATTCCCTACTTTCTCTTTGTTCTTTGTCAGTTCCTATTATGGTAGTTTACAATCGTTTGCAACCGTTGAACAACCGTTTCCATCATTCGTTTGTATTGGTCATCGCCGAACCATTCATACAGCGCTTTGTAGTCATTGTACATATCAAGCAGGTCGTCAACCGACGGCCCACTCTTTTCGCCGCCGGCGGGCGGCAGCGCGATCAAGGCCTTCATCGGCGCGGCGATCACGATATCTTGCACGAGCGTGACGGACGTTTCGTCCCCATCGGCCAGCGGAATCATATCTTCGAGATGGACTTCAATTTCCCAGCCGTCCGTCAGCCGTTTCAATTCATAAATCGTCTCTTCCCATCCTTCCCCATAATAGCGGTAAATTTCTGTCCGCACTCCAACGACTTTGAACAATTGGCCGCCATAATCGCGGACGCGGACAATTTCGCCAAGGAAAAACGGCAGCTCAATTTCAATTTCTTCGGCAATCCACAAATCGCCGGTAAATTCAGACAACAACACGAGCGTCTGCTCAGCAAACAGGCTATGGCCATGGTTGATTTCGTACAAAAACGTGCCGTCTACTTGCTGAATATCGGTGACGGTTCCGACTGTTCCGTACAATGTATTGACGACGATATCGCCGACAGAAAATTTCGGGCGTTTCGGCGCGCTCATTGGCATCTCCCACCCTTGTTGAACAAATGGTTAGTATAGTATATGCATGCATACAAGGGTGGACACCTTTGCCAGCGCGGAAAAACGATTGAAAGCGCTGTCAATATTCGGAGCAAAACCCTCTTCCATGTTATGCTTCGTGTAAAAACTGCTCCCATAGTTCATCAAAGAGAACCATGCTTTCCAAATAATCGCCATGCACCTCCAAATACCCGCTGAGCTCCTCGTAGTCGGCCGATCCTTTTGGAAAGCTGTGGTCATCGTACGCCCCGTTCGCAAACCGGACGATTGGATCTTCTTCACACCCGTGGCGGAAGCGCAATAAGTAACGATAAAACGATCTTGCCATGTTTCCCCATCCTCTTCCTTTCTCTTTGTTGCTATTATAATGAGCTTTTTTCTGTTTGTGAAGCTTTTTTTGCCGCTTGTATTGCCATCGTACGCGCCACGTTCGCGTTTCATGCCAACCATCGGGCCGCTGTTTCCATAAAATCCCCGTCCTTCTAGAGGCCGTTTCCAATGACCGATCCCGGACTAGCCATATGAAAAAGGGCTGACCCAAAAGAGCGGTAATGCTCCTATCTGGGGCGACATAGAAAAATAGACCACCACGAAAAACCCGGTAAAACCGAGGATTTCAGAGGTGGTCTCTTTCACATACTTCGGTTACATTTCATCAAAAAGGGACTTTTGAGTCAGCCCCGTCAACCGTTACACCACCCCGGCGGGCGGTGCTGGGGCAAATTCAATTTCAAATCCGAGATCTTCAAGCATTTGATAATCGGCCGCCTTTTCCTGCCCGGCCGTCGTCAAATAGTCGCCGACAAAAATCGAGTTGGCGGCATACAGCCCGAGCGGCTGAAGGGAGCGCAAGTTCACTTCGCGTCCGCCGGCGATGCGGATTTCTTTCGTTGGATTCATATACCGGAACAGCGCCAACACTTTCAAGCAATAGCGCGGGTTTAGCTCGTTCGTGCCGGCCAGCGGCGTTCCGTCGATCGCATGCAAAAAGTTGACCGGAATGGAATCCGCGTCGAGCGCCCGCAGGCTGCGCGCCATCTCAACGACATCCCGCTTTGTTTCCTTCATGCCGACAATGACGCCGGAACACGGCGAAAGACCCGCTTCTTTCACCGTTTCCACCGTCCGCACCCGGTCGTCGTATGTATGGGACGTCGTAATGTTCGGGTGGTGCTGTTTTGACGTGTTAATATTATGGTTATAGCGGTCCACGCCCGCCTCCTTCAGCCGCGCCGCCTGCTCCGGCTTTAAGATCCCAAGGCAGGCGCACACTTTCAGCCCGAACCGCTCTTTAATTTCCTTGACCGCGGACACAACGGTGTCGATCTCTTTATCGCTCGGCCCCCGGCCGCTGGCGACGATGCAGTACGTCCCAATGCGCAAACGGTGTGCTTCTTCCGCGCCGCGCAACAACGTCTCTTTGTCGACCATTTTATACGTTTTCACCGGCGCCGTCGATACGGCGGACTGCGAACAGTAGCCGCAGTTTTCCGGACAGAGGCCGGATTTGGCGTTGATGATCATGTTCAGCTTCACTTTGTTTCCATAATAGGCGGAGCGAATCCGGTACGCCCCTTGCAGCAAAAGGAGCAACTCCTCATCCGGACAATCCAATATCGCCAATGCTTCCTCATCGGTCAGCTCGTGGCCTCCCAACACTTGCTCGGCCAACACCAGCCAGTTTGCCATCTCTCCTCTCCCCTTTCCATATCATTACATTTATCGTAACGGACCAGCCGCATATTTGTCAACTATATTTTCATTTCAGTTTACTTTTTAATCCGTCCCCAGGCAGACAGCAAAAAAACAGGCCCCCGTTTGAAGGGGCCTGCCCTCGGTTCCTCACCTAATGCGTCAATTTCTCGACGATGTCGCGGGCGATCCAGACGCCGCAGGCGCTCGCCTGCGCAAGGCCGCGCGTAATGCCGGCGCCGTCGCCGCCGACATACAGCCCGGCGATTTCGGTTTCAAAGCGGTCGTTCAGTTTCGGACGCGCCGAATAAAACTTCGCTTCCACCCCATAAAAGAGCGT
Source organism: Geobacillus sp. Manikaran-105 (assembly GCF_002809955.1). Taxonomy (NCBI): domain Bacteria; kingdom Bacillati; phylum Bacillota; class Bacilli; order Caryophanales; family Anoxybacillaceae; genus Geobacillus; species Geobacillus sp. Manikaran-105. The sequence continues at coordinate 13,651 of NZ_PIJG01000033.1, read as the reverse complement.
ATGCTCAGAGGCAAGCCCCGGAGTGACGTGGTTGAGCGCCTCCGTCATTTCGATCAAGCTTTTCATCGTGTTGTACGGCAAAACGAGGCCTAAATCGCCCGGCACCGCTTCTTTTAGCGTCGGTTCGATGAACCCTTCTTTGATCCGCTTTTCCGTCGATCGCCGTCCTTTTAAAATGTCGCCATATTTTTGCACGATGATGCCGCCGTTGGACAAGGCGTTCGCCAGCCGGGAAATTTCATGGGCGTATTCGTTCGGCTTGTCAAACGGATCGGAAAACTTATGTGAAACAAGAAGGGCAAAGTTCGTGTTGTTGCTGCCAAGTTTCGGGTCTTTGTAGGCGTGTCCGTTGGCGAGCATAATGCCGGAATGGTTTTCGACGACAACATGTCCGGACGGATTGCTGCAAAACGTCCGCACTTGCGTCCCGACCGACGTATTGAAAATAAACTTCCCCTCATACAAATGTTCGTTGATTTCCTGCATGACGATGTTCGATGTCTCGACGCGCACCCCAATGTCCACTTGGTTGTTGATCATCCGCAAGCGGCGTTTGCGCAGCACTTTGCTCAGCCAAACCGAGCCGTCGCGCCCCGGGGCGATGACGACTTTTTCCGCCGTCAGCGTTTCGCCGTTTTTCAGCACTACTCCTTTGACAACATGGCCGCTTTCCGTCCGCTCCGTCAAAATATCGTCCACTTCCGTCTGAAAGCGCATCGCAATCCGCTCGCGCAAATACTCAAAAATGCTTTTTAAAATTTCTAAGTTTTGCTCCGTGCCCAAATGGCGGACATAGGCGCGCAGCAGCTTCAGCCCGGCGGCATACGCGCGCCGCTCAATCTCTTTCACTTTGTCGGTCATCGGGTCGGTGATCGATGTCGTCGCCCCATGTTTTAAGTTGATCTCATCCACATAACGGATGAGGTCAAGCACGGTTGAGGCAGGCAAATAATCGGTCATCCAACCGCCGAATTCGCTCGTGATGTTGAATTTGCCATCCGAGTACGCTCCGGCCCCGCCGAACCCGTTCGTAATCGAACAGGCCGGCACGCAGCCGGCATAGTCTTTTTTGCCGGCCGGCGGCGGGCATTTCTCAATTTTTTTCTGCAAAATCGGACAGTTGCGCCGGTATATATCATGCCCTTTATCAATCAAAAGCACGTTCGCTCCAGGCAGTTTCAGCGTCAGTTCGTAACAGGTGAAAATGCCAGCCGGCCCGGCGCCGACCACGATGACATCGTAATGGTTGTTCATTGCGCCATCCCCCACTTTTCGTATTCCACTTGGAAAGTATACGGAATACGAGGCGGTTCGTCAAGGTAAAATACGAACTTTTTTACCGTTTGCACTTATAAATGTTCGAGATTTTAAAAGCGTTGTCGGCAAAAAGAAAAACTGGTATGGTAGGAAAGGAGCAGCTTCCCGCTTGTTTCCGTCGATCGAAGTGGGGAGCTCCGCGCCAAAGAGAATGAAGGAAAGGGGAGCAAACGGATGCGCTTTTTGGCCAAAAATTTCCTAAACGGCATGTTGACGATCGTGCCGATTTTCGTAGCGGTCTATGTGTGCTACAAAGTATTCACCGTTTTGGACGGATTGCTCGGTCAATACGTCCGCCCGCACCTGGACGGCCGCTACGTCCCCGGCCTTGGTTTGCTCGCAACGGTTGCGCTCATCACGGTCTGCGGCTGGCTGTCGACGCAATACGTGAGCGGCCGCCTCATTCGACTGATCGACCGGTTGCTTGAAAGCATTCCCTTCATGAAAACCGTTTATTCGGTCGCCAAAGATACGATCGCCTCTTTGATCGGGGAAAAACGGTCGTTTTCCAAAGTCGTGCTCGTCACGCTGCCGGAAAGCGGCTGGAAATGCCTCGGCTTCATTACGATGGATGACGTCGGCGCCTGGCACGATCCGCTGGCCGATTATGTGGCCGTCTATGTTCCGCAGACGTTTCAAGTTGCGGGGCTGACGCTCCTCGTTCCAAAAGAACAAGTTGAAGTCATCGACATGGCGCCGGAAGAGGCGATGAAGTTTATCCTCTCCGGCGGAGTGGCGGCAAGAACGCAAAAACGGCTGCCCGAACAATAGGGCAGCCGTTGTTCCGCCGGCCGTCAAAAGTATCGCTTTTTCCAAAAGATGTACGCCGTCGCCGCTGACAGTGAACCGGCGAGCGCCATCGCGATCAAAAAGGCGTACGGAGAGTGTTGGTACGGAATCGGTACGTTCATACCGTAGAAGCTCGCCACCATCGTCGGCAGCGAAATGACGATCGTAATGGCGGTCAAAAACTTCATCACAATGTTTAAGTTGTTCGAGATGACCGAAGCGAACGCATCCATCATGCCGCTTAAAATGCTGCTGTATACTTCAGCCATTTCAATCGCCTGCTTGTTTTCAATAATGACGTCTTGCAGCAAATCTTGGTCATCTTCGTACATGCGCAAATAGTTGAGGCGCATAAGCCGCTCCATGACGATGTTGTTCGCCTTGAGCGACGTCATAAAGTAGACTAAGCTTTTTTCCATGCTAAGGAGCGAAAACAGCTCTTTGTTTTTCATCGACTGGTGCAGCTCTTTTTCAATTTCGCTCGTCCGCCGGTTGATTTGCTTCAAGTAGCGCAAATAATACGTGGAAATCATGTACAGCATTTGCAACGCAAACCGCGTCTTCATAAACGTGTAAAAGTTTTTGATTTTGTTTTTGGAGAATTCTTCAAAAATCGGATTCTCCTGCAAACAAACCGTAATAAAACACGTGTTCGTAATGATCATGCCGATCGGAATCGTCTCGTAAATCGGGCCGTCCACTTCATCATGGGCGACAATCGGAATGTCGACGATAATGAGCACATGGTTGTCTTCCTTTTCGACGCGCGACCGCTCCTCATCATCCAACGCGTCTTTGATCGAATCGATCGGAATGTCCAAATGGTGGGCGATGTAGCGAATTTCGTCCTCGGTCGGAGCGACGAGATTGATCCAGCAGCCGTTTTCGATCCGGTCAATTTCGCGCATTTTGCCGCTCGCATCGGACAAATACATTTTCATCATCTGGCATCCTTCCTCCTTTTCATGCGAGGAAGGCGGCGCCTCTTCCTTTCCGTCCGGAGCCCGTTTTCGTATAATGAGCAGCGGGCGGAAAAAGGAACAGGCCGCGTTCCCCGCTATATTCCGGTTCCGGTTCGTTCGGGCTCGAACTACTCATATACGAAAACGCCACTCCTTTCGAAAAAGATGTCCCTCAAGTAATGATAACGCGGACCGGCCTGTTTGTATAGTAGTTGCCATGAAAAAAAGCAGCCTACTGGCTACTTTATTCAAGAAAGCGGCGCCATGTTCAACCATTGCCTGCCGCGGCCCGTTATTCGCTTGACGGCGTCGTGTTGAAAAAGTCAGGCGATTGTTTGTCTGTTTGCCGGCGGTCCGAACGGTGCGGTTGTGGTTTGCCCGTTTTTCCCATCACGCCATCCGATTCGTAGCTGAGCGGGAACATCCGTTTTTTGCCCACCGTCCTCACCCCCTTTGCCTTTACTGTTTGCCGCCAGCCGCCATTTTACTCAAGCTGCTCCGGAGGAGGACGACGCCACTTTGTGGAAACGCTTTGTCCTGAAATTGTCAGCCAATGTTCACACAATCATTTTACCGGCTGTTTTCCATTCGCTTATAATATACAAGTGAGGAGGGGAAGCCATGAACATCATCATTACCAAAAAAGCGTTTGATTGGTACAAGCGGGAGCTCGGGCTGAAGCCAGGCGATGCGATCCGCTTTTTCGCCCGCTACGGGGGATGCAGCACCGTGCAAAAAGGGTTTTCGCTCGGCATGGCGAAAGACGAGCCGGCAGGAGAGCCAGCGGCGCAGACAACGGTTGACGGCGTGACGTTTTTTGTCGAAGACAGCGACCAATGGTATTTTGACGGCCGCGATTTGACGGTTGATTTGGACGAAAAAAGCGGCGAACCGGTGTTTTTGCTCCATTAACCAGCGAAAAAAGCTAGCCGTGACGCTAGCTTTTTCGAATAATGGCGATCGTGCAGCGGGAAATGGAAACAAGCCGCCCTTGTTCATCGGTGATGCGCACATCCCAAACCATCGTTGTCCGGCCGCGGTGCAGCACCGTTCCCGTCGCTGTCACCGTCCCGCTGCGGACGGGGCGGACATGGTTGGCGTTAATTTCCAGGCCGACGACTTGTTCCGTCTTCGAATCAACCAGCACGTACGACCCGATGCTCGCCACCGTCTCAGCCAAGGCAACCGACGCTCCGCCGTGCAACAGCCCGGCCGGCTGATGCGTGCGATGGTCGACCGGCATCGTCGCCACGACGCGCCCTTCGCCAAGCTCGATGATATCGATGCCGAGCGTCTCGATTAACGTATGTTTCGCCATTTCTTTTACAGCAGCCAAATCGATCATGACTCCTTCTTCCCCCGTTTCGTGAATCGTTCCAGCTCATGAAGCCGGCCTTCTTGCCGCAAAATGCGCACCTGCGTCTCCCCAAGCAAATCGAAATGCGGAAACTCGTTGCGCCGGTCCATCCACTCTTCCTTCAGCCCGTATTGCCTCCCCCAGGCGGCAAGTTTTTCGACATCGGCGCAGCCGACTTTCGTCACCGTCGTGCAGTGCGGAAACCGTTCATCATGCCAATAATGGGTCAAAAAGGCGATTTCGCCGCGCTTCACTTTTTCTTTCCATGCCGCAAGCTCCTGCCGGCGAATGCCAAACGCCATCGCACCGCTCCCCTTTATCGTTTCGCCCGCTCATACGCTTCATGCCACTCGGGAAAATATTTGCGGATGACGATCGGCCGAAACGTATCGCGCTTGACGCAAACGTGCTGCGATTTGCCGGTCACGGCCACCTCGCCGTCCGGGGCAACAATTTCGTAGCCGTACGTGACGCGGATGCCGTCGTAAGCGTCAATCCATGTGCGGACGGTCGCCGTTTCCCCATAACGAAGCGGCTTTTTGTACGACACTTGCAAATCGACAACAGGCGAAATGATGCCTTCTTTCTCCATGTCGGCATAATGAAAGCCAAGCTGTTTGATCAATTCCGTACGCCCGACTTCCATCCAAACTAAATAGTTCGCGTGGTAGACGACGCCCATTTGGTCTGTTTCCGCATAACGCACTTCAATTTGTTTTTCTGCCACTTTCATGTTCGTTCTCCCTCCATTTTTTGCCGGGCTTCTCCTTTATGTTACCATTTGTCCGTCCGGCCGCTCAAGCGGCAACCCAAAAAACAAAGCCGCCCGCATCGGGGCAGCTTTGTCATGATTGGTAGCCGTGCTCCCGTGCAGCGGCTTCGTCTTTAATTTCCGCGCGCATGGCCGTGATCGCTTCTTCGCGGCGGCGGTTTTTCTCGCGAATTTTCTCCCGCTCTTCCGGGGAAGCAAACTGCATCGTTTCTTCGGCTTTTTCAATATTTTCAATGGTGTTTTGCACCATCTCTTGCAGCTTCTCAACATTGTCGCTGCGGTCATCCGGTTTCGGACGCGGCATATAGGCTTCCTCCTTTACAAGATTTTCCAGCTACTCACCCTTCGTTTGGATGACTTGAGCATGCTGGCCGGATTGATCTTGCATTTGTTTGCCTTTGTTTCCTCCAGCGGCGCGAGGCTGTGTTCCGATATGGTTGGGAACAAAATGTTTGCGGCTTCCTTTCGGATTGCTCATCATCTTCGCCTCCTCGCCATCTAGTCTGTCCGCCCGGAGGACCGCTATGCATGGGTTATTCTGCTTTCTTGAGCATCCGCTCTTCCAGCTTTTTCTCGATTTTCTCGAGCGCTTCCCGGTCGTTCAACAATTGCCGTTTGTTCTCGCTGATCAATTCTTGGAGAGTCATTTTGCGGGATCGTCTCATCGCTATCAACCTCCCCTCATTTATATTGTAATCTTATTCATGCCCAAAAAAGATAAAAATTATGACAACTTTTCGAAAAATAATGAACCATGAAAAAAAGCGCCTTCCGTCAAAACTGTTCGGTCAACGAAAGAGCGCTGTCTTCTTTTCGAGTTGCGCGGCGGTCACCGGGCCGATGATTTTTTGCCGGATGACGCCGTTTGGGTCGATGATATACGTCGTCGGAATCGTCTGGATTCGGTATCGGTGAAGCGCCTCGCCGCGCACATCCAAGGCGACGGGCAACGTCAGTTTTTTGTCTTTCGCAAATCGCTCCGCATTATCGAGCGTATCTTGCGTCGTCAAATGGACGGCAAGCAACATGACTTCGCGGCCGTACTGCTTGTAAAACGCCTCAAGCTCCGGCATTTCCTTTTTGCACGGCGGACACCACGACGTCCAAAAGTTGAGGACAACCGCTTTGCCGCGCAAATCAGACAGCCGGACGGCTTTGCCGCCAAGCGTCGGCAGCGTCAAATCAGGGGCCGTCTGGCCGATGCCCGGGCCGCTTTCTATTTCGTCTGTTTCCTGTTCGTTCCCGGCAGCCATCGCATTCCAAAGACCATAGCCGGCAACGGCCAAAAACAATAGGACGACGAACCATTTCCGCACGCATTTCCCTCCCTGCCGGCCGGCGCCCTTTCTTCCATCCAGCGCCCTCCGCCGCTCTGTCCATCATTATAGCACATACGTTTGTGTTTGCCAACGTTGACGTCTAAGGACGAAAAAACGAGGGACGAGCCCTCGTCATTAACGGATGTTTTTATGGTCGTTTTTCAGTTTCTCGGCTTCCACCTCGGCGTACGAAGCAAACTCGCTCGTCCATTCATTGAAGCCGTTTTTCTTTTTGGCGTTGTTGTTCCGTTGGGCGTTGGCGTTGCCAAGTTTGGTCCGTCCCATGCACTCGCCTCCTTTTTGTTTCAACGGTTCACACATAGTATGCGCTGCCGGAGAAAAACGATGCGCGAAACAATTTCGAAACTAGGCGTCCGAGGACGGGTGGTCCGTTTCAACCGGATGATCGGGATAGGAAATCCAGTCGCTGAAGCTGCCGACATACAGTCGGACGTTGCGGTAGCCGGCTTCTTTTAGGGCGAGCACGTTTGGACAAGCGGTGACGCCGGAGCCGCAATAGACGATAATGGAGGCTTCGCGGTCAAGGCCGGCGAACCGGTCCGCTTGTTCAGCCGCGCTTTTCCAGTAGCCGCCTTCCGTCACCCCGTCTTTCCAAAATCGGTGCACCGCCCCGGGAATGCGGCCGGCCCGGCGGTCGATCGGCTCCTCCAACCCGGCATACCGCTTCCACTCGCGGGAATCAATGAGCACCGCTGCACGGTCGCGAACGGCGGCTCGCACATCCTCGACCGTCGCGAGCCATGATCGGTCCGGACGCGGCTGAAACCGCCGCGGCGGCACAGCTGAAATGGCGCGCGTCACCGGATTTCCTTTTCGTTTCCATTCGCTGTAGTTGCCATCCAACACGTATGCGCGCGCATGGCCGAAATACCGGAGCAGCCACCAACAGCGCGCGGCCATGGCCCCGTCTTGGTCATCGTAGGCGATGACCGTCGTCGTGTCGTCAATGCCGGCCCGGCTAAACACGTCCGCCGCTTGGGCGGCTGATGGAAGCGGATGGCGGCCTCCGTGCTCTCCGACCGGGCCCGACAAGTCGCGCTCTAAGTCCATATACACCGCTCCGGGAATATGGTCTTCCCGGTAAAGAGACGCCCCTTTAGCCGGATCGCCAAGCCAAAACCGGCAATCAACAATGCGGATGGTTTCATCGGACAAATGCGCCAACAGCCATTCGTGGGAAACGAGAGACGCCATTGTTTCTCCCCCCTCTTTCGTTTTCATCAGCCCGGCCTGCTTACAGGCCGGCAGCCGGGCAGCCAATGCCAACGCTTTGGCTGTGTGCGTTACTTCTCTTCAAGCCGGCGCACGTAGTCGCGCACCATCTCTGGCGTTACATAGCGGCGCGCCGGCACGAGGCCGCCGGCGGCCAGCTCGTTCATTGGTTTCGTCACTTCATTGATCGCCTCGACCGTAAACGGCTCGCCGCGGCGGCACCGTTCAACCGCCTCATCGATGCGCCGCTCGCGCTCGAGCTCAAGGGCGGCAAACCGCTTTAAGATGGCGTGCTGTTTGTTGACATGGGCGGTGATGGCGTGATGTACTTCGCTCAATGGGATTCTTCCTTTCCTTCTTCTTTTTCCATCAAACGCCGGACGTTCGGTTTTGGCGTCCAGCAGTTGAACCGATAGTTTGGCTTCGTCTCATAGCCGAGCCGGCGGCAATACGTATACAGCCTGCCGTCCCGTTTTTCAATGCCGTAATGAACGCATGTCGCACAGGCGTGAAACCGGCTCATCGGCGCGCCCCCTTGCCCTCTTCCGGCAAAAGGCGGCCAAGCGCCGCTTCAATCCGACTGAGCGCCTCATGGTCGGCCGCCTCCGCAAGCGCCGCCATTAAGCCGTCCATATAGCTGTCGACTTGATCGGCGAGCGCGGCCGACAGCGCAGCAATCGCCGCCTCGTATTGCCCGGCGTACGCATCAAGCAGCCGCTCTTTTTGTTCGGCTAAATAGCGGCCGACCGGTTCGGCGAGCGCCGCTTCGATTTCTTCCTTCATCCGCCGTTTTTCATCACGTTCAAAAAACGACTTCGCGTTTTTATATAACGAAAGCGCCTTGTGAAACCGCGCCCGGTCGACATCGCCAAGAGCGTCGACAAACTCCGGCGCCGAGAAGGCGAACGCCTCCGGCGGCGTGAGCGCGAGCGCTTCGTCAAACCGGCGGAGCTCGCCGCAAAGGCGATGAAACTGTTCGGCGAGCCGCTTGTGCAAAAACGATTCGATGCGCAGGCTCGTCGCCCGCAGCTCTTGCGCCAAATCAAAGCCGACCGATGCGAGCAGTTCGTCGAGGCAACGCTCGAGCGCCCGACGCGCCGGGCCTTGGTCGTCGCGGAGCACCGCCGGATTGAACGCCTCTTTGAACGTATCGTTCAAGCGGAAGAAGACGCGCTGTTTCACGTAATACAAAAGCTCGTCGGCTTCTTGGCTGAGCGCCTGGCGGCCGTAGGCGTCGCCGGCGGCGGCGAGCACGGCGTGCATCTGTGCACGCGCCGCTTCAAGCGATTGGCGTTTCGCCGCTTTTTCCGCCTCGCTCTGCCCGGCCGCCCGCGCGTATTCCGCCGCCGCCTGCCGCGCCCGCCCAAGCTCGGCATAAGCGCTTTGGACGGCCACCTCCGCAAGCTCTTCTGTCAAAAAGCGGAAAAAGTCCGCTTCAAAGGCGGGCAGGCCGGAGTCTGTCAAGGTGCCGCACGGCCCGGGGTTCGTCCCCGTTTTTTCCGCCAGCGCCAGGCGGCTTGAGAGCGCATAAAGGCGCGGGAAGCGGATGCCAAAGCGAGCGAGTTCGCCATTCATATAGGAAACGACCGCATCAAGCTCCTCTTTCGACTGGGCCAAATCAGCCGCATTGATGATGAAAAACATTTTATCAAGCGAAAACGCATCTTTGACGCGCCCGAGCTGCAGCAAAAACTCCCGGTCTGCCTTCGAGAACGCGTGGTTGTAATACGTGACAAACAGCAGCGCATCGGCGTGCTTCATATAATGGAACGCCACCCCGGTATGGCGGGCGTTTAATGAATCGACGCCCGGCGTATCGACAAGCGTCACCCCTTGGCGGGTGAGCGGGCAATCGGCATACAACACGACTTCATCAAGGAAACACGACACCGCCTCATCGGCGACATATGCCTCAAGCTCCGCAAATCCGATCGACAGCCTCGTCCCGAACCGGTTTTTCATCCGCTCATATCCGGCGGCGGCAGCCGCCAAAAAGGCGAGATGCGGCTTTTGCGCCGGACGCTCAGCCCCGGATTCGGCAAGGCGGGCGCAATGGCGGAGCGCTTCATCCCACGACTTCGCCTCGCAGCCGAACTGGCGAAGCGAGGCTTGCACATCAGCCCATATTTGCGCCTCGTCCTTCACTTTGACAACCGCCGTTCCGTGCGGATGCTCCCGGTCGGGCGGAGCGATTTTGCTGATGGCGGCCGTCGTCGGGTTCGGCGAAGACGGCAAAAGCGGCTCCCCAAGCAAGGCGTTGGCCAGCGACGATTTGCCGGCGCTGAAGGCGCCGAACAACGCGACCGTAAAGGCCCGCTCGCGAAGCCGGCGCGCCTTGTCGCGCAACGGGCCGACGAACCGGCGCAACAAATCGGTCCGCTCGAGCCAGGCGGCCGCCTCCTCGAGCCGATCAGCCGCCTCATCGCTCCGTTGCTTTCCACTCGCCGCCAAAGCGCGCCGCCCGTCCGCGCTCTCTTCTGCCGCTCCTTCCACCGCTTCCCGACTGAGCGCTTGCTCTTGGGCGGCGGGATGATTCACAGCCGGTTCCGTTGTTGCTGGCCGCTCTGCCGCTTGCGCATGGCGCACTTTCTGGAAATGAGGCGGCGCCGTCAGCGCAGCGAGGCGCTCTTCATCGAGCACAACCTCATCGCCCGAAGCGGCAATCAACCGCTCGAGCGCGCGTTGGCGCTCCTCCTCTTCCGCTTTCAAGCCGGCAAGGCGGGCGATGAGCTCCGCTTTTTCGCGTGCTGCCGAAAGCCGGCCTTCTAGCGCTTTCGCTTGAGCAGCCGCCCGCTCGGCAATTTGCGCCGCGAGCCCGGCAAACAAGGCGAGCGCCGCGTCGCGGTATCGTTTTTTCAGCGCCATCGCCACCTCATCCGTATAGTTTAATAGCGCCGCACCGCTTGCTTCCGCCCCCTGCCTGACAAGGCTTGAAAGCAGCGTCTGATCCCAATCCGCCGTCCATTGCTGGCACTGGCCGAGCCAGGCGCCGTCGGCGTGCCACTCGTTCCCGAACCGGAGAAGAAGCTGGCGGACATGCCACTCGATTTGCGCCGCCGCCTGCGCTTTGACGCTTTCGTAAAACGCCTCAAGCCGCCGCTCGCGTTCTTGCTCCGTTTTGGTCTTTGCAAACAGCAGGCCCACTTTGAAATTCGGCTGCATCGCCTGCAAGTACGCTTCCGCCCGCTCCCTCGTCTCAAACGGCATTAAATAGGCATTTTGCAGCACGCGGTCAAGCTCAGCGCGAAACGCTTCCTCCGCCCGCGCCCGCGCCGTTTGCCAATCAGCAAGCTCAGCTTCCAAGCGCCCGAGCTCCTGCATGGCCTCGGCTTCACTGCCAGCCCCGCCAAGCGCCTCGAGGCGCGCTTTAAACTCCTGCTCAAGCAGCTCATGCCGCGCGCGAAGCTGTTCAAGATGGCGGGCGGCAATCCGCCTCAATCCCGCTTCTGCGCCGCGAAGAAGCCATTCGTCTTTGTCAGCAACCAAGCGGCGCAAACAAGCCGTCAACTCCTGCCACTCATTCTCTGGATGGGCTGGGTCTTTTAATGATAGGAAAAACAAGCGGGCCGCTTCGACCCCCCAACGCCGGAACGCCTCGGCCGCCGAAGCGCGAAACGCCGCAAACGGCAGTTCGTCCTCGCGATGTTTGTCGATTTGGTTCACCACTAAATACACGATTTTTCCTTCATCTGTTAATTGTTTCGTAAATTGAAAGTTTAGCTCCGCCTGTACATGGTTGTAATCCATGACATAAAAGACGACGTCCGCCAAATGAAGCGCCGACTCGGTGGCCAGCCGGTGGGCGTCATCGGTCGAATCGATGCCCGGCGTGTCCAAGATGGCTACTCCCGGGGGGATGGCGCCCGTTTCGCGGCTGATTTCGATCCACTCAATCGTCTCCCCGTCCCGGCATTGGGCGCGGATCAGCTCCGGATCGTACGGCGGCTCATATTCAACCGGCGGATCATCATGATAAAAGACGCGCACGCAGTCCGGACCGGCTTTCACTTTCACAAGATTGGCACTCGTCGGAATCGGACTCGACGGCAGCAGCGGCTCGCCGAGCAACGCGTTGATCAAACTTGATTTTCCGGCGGAAAAATGGCCGCAAAAGGCGATGACCAGCTCGCCGGCTGCCGTTTTTTCGATCAGCTGCTTCACTTTATCGGCATTTTCGTTGTCGCCGGCTTGCTGAAGCCGGTCGTGCATATTCATCATTTTCGCCAGCCACGGCCGCAATGGCGGCCGCTCGATCACAATATTCCCCATGACCAAAACCCCTTTGTTTCCGTCAATGTCATTTACATTCATTTTACTGTATTTCGCCCCGTTTCCCAATAGGAAAACAAAAAAATCCCGCCGGTTCGTTCAGCGGGATGAATGTTTTTCCCCGGCCCACAGCCGGCGAGCCATTGGCGTCAATGGGACCGTTTCACAGCCGGCTGTCTTTGTTTTGCTTGCGCACTGCCGGAAACGCACGCCCGTTCTCCCCGCAGCGGCGGCACGAAGCGCGGCCGCAACCAAAAGGCCTCACGGTAATCGGTGAGCGCAGCCAACGCCCTCTCTTCTGTCGAGATGCGGACGGACAACATGAGAGCGTTTTAGGAGCGAAAACAAAAGAGCGGTCATATGCGCTTGAAACAACAGCGGCAGCAACGCAATCTCCAACGCGACAACGGCATAGTTCGGGTGGCGGATCCATCGATACGGCCCTTTTTTTACAACAGGGCGGTTGGGCACAATCAAAATTTTCGTATTCCAAAAGCGGCCGAGCGACAAAATCGTCCACACCCGCAGCCCTTGCACCGCTAAAAAAAGCGGGAACAAAAGCGGCCAACCCCGAGAGGGACGCGCGCCTTTTCGCAACGCCTCGAGAACGAGCGAGACGAGAAACGATACATGCATCAACAAGATCCAAGGATAATGGCGGCGGCCAAATTCTTGGGCTCCGAGCGCTTTTACATACCGTTCGTTCCGTTTCGCGAGGCGGAGCTCCACTAGGCGCATCAAGACGACAGCCCAAAACATAAACGCAAACCGCATCACCCTTCCCTCCATTGAAGCAGCACCATCTCCGCGCTAAAGCCCGGGCCAAGGGCGACAAGCAGGCCGTACCCGGGCGCGTGCGGATGCCGCTGTTGTCAAACGCTTGCAAAAGCCGCTCGACGCGCGCCATTCGCCCGGAAAACAGGCTGGAAACATGCTGCTTCACCTCGTCTTGGGCGGCCGTATACGGCATCGTGGCTGTGCCGACGGATAAAAGAACCGGCATACAAACACCTCGGTCTGTTCCTCTTTTTCTATTAGGATGCGCAACAGGCCGGTCAGTATACAGCGGAAAGTGCATGGGTGCACCCATTTTTTCAAGAACAGCTGATGGATCCTTTGGTTGTGGCATGCAAAAACAGGCGCGGACAAAGCCGGCCTGTTTTTTCCAGGAAAGCGGTTATAAGCGAGGATGTACATCGAGATGTTTGTTGGTTACTTCGCTTTGAGTGCGCGGATTTCGCTTTCATGCTCAAGCAAGTGCAAGGCGAGGGATTGAAGCACGAGCTCTTGCCGGGCTTGTCCGGCAATGACTTCATTGACTTTTTGTTGCGTTTCTGTGAGGGTTTGTTTCATTGCCGGAATTTCACGGAGCGTTTCTAACGTTTCCACGACAGCTTGGCGAATAAACGGCAATTCGGCAACGTCTTCCTTTGTCGCCATCGTTTGTTCCATGCGCCCAATCCGGCTGTCGAGCGCCGCAATGTCGTCTCTGTTAGCCGCCACGGTCTCTTCGAGTTGCCCGATGCGCYCATCCAGCGYTGCGACATCCTCTTTCGTTGCCATCGTCCGCTCGATGGTCCCGATGCGCTCATCCAGCGTTGCGACATCCTCTTTCGTTGCCATCGTCCGCTCG